>CAMHER010000014.1 GCA_946184215.1 uncultured Clostridia bacterium
TTCCATCGCAAGCTTCTGCACAGTTCCCAGTATATCCATCCAAAGCCCTCCGTTATGCGATCACGACAAGGGGCGTGCCGGTCTCGACGACCTGTGCCTTGGATACCGCGATCTGCGCCACGGTGCCGCCCTTGGGGGCGACGATCTCGTTCTCCATCTTCATGGCCTCCAGAACGATGAGCACATCTCCCTCCTTGACGGTCTGTCCCTGGGAAACATTGATCTTCAGAATGTTGCCGGGCATCGGACTTTTGACGACCTCGCCCGCGGCGAGGGATGCAGCGGCAGGAACAGGTGCAGGGGCGGCAGCGGGGGCTGCGGCCACAGGTGCGGCTGCGGCGGGAGCTGCTGCCGGTGCGGGGGCGTAGGCCTCGTATTCGTCGATGAGCATGGCCTCGCCGGCCTCTACCTCGACCTCATAGGTGCGCTTGTTGAGCGTTACTTTATACTTCATTTGTCACTGTCCTCCTTGATCTCACGAATGGAAAGGAACCGCAGCTCGTTGAGCGGCTTGCCGAGCGAGTCGGCGACGATGGCCATGATCATGGCGGCGTCCTTCGGATCGGTGTCATAGAGCTTCAGCTCGCCGGCCGTACCGGGAGCCTTTTTCTTCTCCGGTGCGGGAGCGGCTTTGACCTCAGCCGATGCGGGTGCGGGTGCTTCGGCCTTCTTCTTCGGTGCCATAAGCTTGCCCTGCAGCATGACAACGAGCATCAGAAGCACCAGACCGAGGAACACCACCAAATAGCCCAGAAGAGCTGTCAGCGCAGCGTTCGGGATGGAAATGTTGATAAGATCCATTCTCTTACGCCTCCGTTATCGTATAGCGAACGACCTTTTCTTCCTTGGCCTTTCGATCGGCAAAGAACTTTTCAGCGACCTGGGGGAAGGAGATATAGCTCAGCACGTCCTCTTCGCAGCGGGCGGTATCGCCGAGTTTTTCGGCTGCCTTCTCGTAGGTGTCGGTCGGAAGCGTATCGGCATAGCGTCCTTCAACAGGCTTGAGATCGCCAAGGATCTTGGCGCGCACTTCTTCGTTGATCGGGGCGGGCGTACGGCCGTACTCGCCGCGGCAATAGGCTTTGATTTCTGCGCCGACGTTTTTGTAGCGCTCACCGGCAAGGACGTTCTGCACCGCCTGGGTGCCGACCAGCTGGCTGGTAGGCGTGACAAGGGGAGGATAGCCCATATCGGCGCGAACCTTCGGCGTCTCGATCAGGGCCTCGTCAAATTTGTCGAGGGCGTTGAGGCTCTTGAGCTGGCTGAGAAGGTTGGAGAGCATGCCGCCGGGGATCTGATAGGTCAGGCAGCGGGTGTCTGTTGCCATGGAGATCGGATTCAGCGTGCCCTTTTCGAGAAATTCAGCGCGCAGGGGCTTGAAGAAGTCAGCCATGGCGTTGATGGATTTCTCGTCAAGATCGACTTCATACCCAAACTCTTTGAGCGCGTAGTACAACGTCTCCGTCGCAGGCTGAGAGGTACCGCCGGAGAAGGGAGAGATCGCGGTGTCGATGACGTCGGCGCCGGCTTCGATAGACTTGAGGTAGGTCATAAAGGCGAGACCGGTGGTGCAATGGGTGTGCATCACGACGGGAAGATCGACTGCGTCCTTGATGGCAGAGACCAGATCGTAGGCCGCCTTCGGCGTGAGGATACCGGCCATGTCCTTGATGCAGATGGAGTTAACGCCCATCGAGGCGAGCTCCTTGACCATCTCAACGTATTTCTCACGCGTATGCACAGGGCTGGTCGTGTAGGAAATCGCGCCGGAGGCCATGGCGCCGGAGTTGACGGCTTCTTCAATGGCGACCTTGAGGTTGGTGACGTCGTTCAGAGCATCGAAAATACGGATAATATCGATGCCGTTGCGGACAGCGGCGCGGACAAAGCGGCGCACGATGTCGTCCGGATAGTGCTTGTAGCCAAGAATATTCTGGCCGCGCAGCAGCATCTGGAGCTTGGTGTTGGGCAGCTTTTGGCGAAGCTTGCGCAGACGCTCCCACGGGTCCTCGCCGAGGAAGCGCAGACACACATCAAAGGTGGCACCGCCCCAGCATTCGACGGAGTAGAAGCCCGCTTTGTCAATGGTGTCAAGGATAGGCTCGAACTGGTTGTAACCAAGCCGGGTTGCGATCAGCGACTGGTTGGCGTCACGCAGCACGGTTTCGGTAAACTGTACTTTTTTCATGGCTCCTCCTGTGATAGATTGATACGGATTCGTTTGGCAAAAATGCTTGTCAACATTATAACATTTCACAAAAATAAATCCAGTATTTAATTCCGGTTTTAACAATCAGACAAGAAAAAGGGAAAATCGCTATTTTTTCAGGATGGAAAATTGTACACATTTGCCATATAGACGATCCAGAGGCGGCTGAGCAAAAAAATTCCCCGCGGAACCGATGGATCCGCGGGGAGGGAAAGTGACTCAGATGACGCGGCGGGCAATAAAGCCGCGCGTGTCGTAATAGCCGCTGAGTTCGGAGATAATGACGCCGGTGGTATAGGTCGAAGCGTGGATAAAGCGGTTGTTGCCGATATAGATACCCACATGGCCAATATAGTCGGCGCTGGAATAGAAGCACAGCAGATCGCCCGGCTGGAGAGCAGAAGTATCTACTGCCACACCGTTCCTCGCCTGATCGCAGGCAACACGGTTTAGCGTGATGCCGAAATGCCTGAACACATAGGTGGTGAAGCCGGAACAGTCAAAACCGCTGGGAGAGGTGCCGCCCCAGACATAGGGATAACCCTCGTACTGAAGCGCATATTCAACGATCTGTCTGCCGAGCTCGGAGGCGTTGGGGTCGTCGCCGATCACGGCCACACGGCCTTCGGACACATACTGGCTGTAAACATAGCCGGCGACATCATTGATCGTCACGGCCGTCCAGTCACCGGAATAGCCGGTAATGGTCAGCGCGGTGCCGTAGTTATACTCGCCCAGAATGGCGTCCTGCGTGGATGGGCCGGAGCGGAAGCGGACGTCGTTGCCGGTGATATAGCCGGCCGTTTCCGACGCGGTCTCGGCCGGGACGGGCTCGGGTTCGGGTTCCGGTTCGGGTGTGACAGCAACCTCAACGCCGTCGGAAACGACATAGCTGCTGTAAACATAGCCCGAATTGTCGCCAATGGTGACGGCGGTCCAGTCACCGGAATAGCCGGTGATGGTAAGAGAGGTCCCGTTGTCGAGACAATCATAGATCGCATAGGTCGTATCGGGGCCGGAACGGAAATAGACATAGCTGCCCTGAATATGCCCCGTTGTGCCGTTGGTCGCGGTGACCGTGATCGGTTCCGGCACAGGCTCGGGCGTGGGTACAGGTGTCGGCTCCGGGGTCGGTTCGGGGGTCGGCTCCAGCGCGGGAACATTGTCACCGACAGTGATGTAATCGGCATACATATAACCCGATTCGCCGTTGATGGTGACGGCATACCAGCCGTCTGCGCTGCCGCTGACGGTCACCGCTGTGCCGCTGTTATATTCGCCGAGAATGGAATAATCGGCTCCCGGTCCGCTGCGGAAGCGAACATACATCGCGTTGACAGTCCCGTTTGAAACGGAAGGAGCCGGCTCGGGCGCGGCGACGGCGGGGGCGGACGGTGCGGAGGAAATGCTCAGATAGGAAGAGGAGATATAGCCGGAATGTCCGTCGTATGTAACACCGTACCACTCGCCGTTGGTCTGATCCGTTACTGTGACAACGGTGCCCTTCGGCAGGCAATCGAAAATCGCATATTCCGTGCCGGGACCGGAGCGGAAATTGACGTCATTGCCGGTGATTTCGGCGTCTTCCGCAAAAACAGAAACGGTCAACAGCATACAGAACAGCGCTGCGAATGCCAAGGTTCTGAAAACATACTTTCGCATCTTTCTGTACGATTCCTTTTTTAGTTTATCTGGAGGCAAGCGCCCTTTCAAGCCAAACGACTGCAACGTCGATGGCGTCGTAAAGACTTTCCTTTTCCGTCTTCTTCACGACCCGGTCGCGGGACTTGATCGAGGGATCCGTCAGTTGAAGCTGAACCGATACCTTCGTTGCAACGTCCAGATCCTTGACCTTCTTGGTGTCCAGAATCTGAAGCATGGCAATGTACTTGTCGGCAAAGCTGCCATAGTAAATAAAGTTGTCCTTACGCTGGAGAGGATGACCCTTATACTCCAATTTAGCTGCCAATGATAGCACCTCCAGTTTTGTAATCGAAATGTAACATAACGCCAGGGATTTGTCAACAAGAATATTATGGTAAACCTGTTGCACCGCCTGCGGGGCAGGGGAGCCCGCCCCGCAGTAAAAGGACGCGAAGGGGGGAGAGAAGGAATGGGAGGAAAGCCGTTCGGGTTTCGCTCAGCCCGCGGGCTCTTCCTCGACCGCTGCGGCCTCCTCGTCAGCCCTGGCGGCTTCCTCTTCTTCGCGGATCTGTTCTTCCAACTCCTCGTGCAGATCGCCGAAAAGATAGCTGTCGCCGCCGATATACGGCCAGTTGAAGGTCCGGTATTCAAGCCCGACGTGGACGCGATACATCACGTCTCGCCAGATGCGGGCGGCCGGGTTGCTCCAGACGTTGATCGTTTCGGGAATGTCATATCCGGTCCAGACGGCGGCGACATAGTACGGCGTACAGCCGACAAACCAGCGGTCCTTGTTTTCGCCGGAAGTGCCGGTCTTGCCCGCAACAGGCATGATGCCGAGATAGGCGGCGCCGCCGGTACCGGATTCCACGGCGTTCTGCATCATATAGGTCATCGTATAGGCCGTATTGGGGCGGAACGCGACGATCGTGCGGGGTGTGTTGTCGATGACAATGTTGCCATTCGAGTCGGTGATGCGGGTGTAAGTGCGGGAGTAGGTGAAGATACCGTCGTTGACAAAGGCGGAATAGGCCTGGGCCATCTCCCGGACGGTGATACCGTTGGTCAGCTGCCCCAGCGCCATCGGCGCATAGGACGCGTCATCCGGCACGAGGCTGGTCACACCAAGCCGTTCGCGCAAAAAGTTGTAGCAGGTCTCAGGACCGAGCTTGTCAACGATCTGTGCCGAGACTGTATTCAGCGAGAGCGTAAGAGCATCGTAGATCGTGACGATGCCGTAATTCTCCCAGCTGTCGTTATGCGGATACCAGCTGGTACCGGAGAGATACATGTCCTCGGAATCGTTGACAAGGGTATTCGGCGTCAGGCCGAGCAGCTCAACGGCCGGGCCGTAAACGGCGATCGGCTTGATCGAAGAGCCGGGCGGACGCTGCGAGCCGGTTGCCCGGTTGAGCGGGAAGTTTTGCGTTTTTTCTCCGACGCCGCCGCTCAGACCCTTGATCTCACCGGTATAGGGATCCATGATCACGATCGCACTCTGCAGCTGCTTGTCGGTACCGTAGGTCTGCGGAATGTTCTCAATATTTTCATAGACGTTGTCGATATAGGACTGGATCGTCTCGTCCAGGCAGCAGAAGATCTGATAGCCGCCGTTATAGACAAGATGACGCGCAGCCTCTTTGCTGATACCCTTTTGCTGCATGAGGTCTTCTGTCACATCGGCGATGACGACCTCTTCGTAATAGGTATAGATGTCCTGGGTATAGGTCGTGTTCTCACGATAGACGAAATTCAGCGGCTCTTCAACGGCGGCCTTGAAGGTGTCATAGTCGATAAAGCCCTGCTCATACATCTCGTGCAGGATCGTCTCCTGCCGCTGCTTGTTTGCTGCCGGATCGTAGAAGGGATCATACTGTGTCGGCTTGTTTGTGATGCCTACAATGGCGGCACACTCGGCCAGTGTGAGTTCGGAGACATCCTTACCGAAATAGGTCTGGGCGGCGGTCTGGACGCCCCAGCAGCCCTCGCCGAAATAGACGGCGTTAAGGTACCATTCGATAATCTCGCGTTTGTCGTATTTCTTTTCCAGCTCCAGCGCTCCGAAGATCTCGGCCAGCTTGCGCTGCACCGTGACCTCGTTTTTGCCGGTAAGGTTTTTGATCAGCTGCTGCGTGATCGTCGATCCGCCATAGGTGTCGGACATACGGGCAAACATCTGGACAAAAGCGCCCGCGGTGCGGTACCAGTCGACACCCTTGTGCTCGTAAAAGCGCTTGTCCTCGATCGCGACAAGGGCTTTTTCCATATACCAGGGAATCTTGTCATAATCGACCCAAATGCGTTTTTCTTTTCCGGTAAGCGTGACAAGTTCCTTCCAGCCGCCGGTGGAGTCGGTATACCAGATCGTGCTGGATTCGCTCAGCTGATAGTCTTCAAGCGAGATATCCAGCGAAGAAGACAGACAGCTTTTGACGTAATAAGCAAAGATGCAGCTGAAGATCAGCCCAGTGAGCGCAAGAATCAGCAAAACCGAACCGAAAACCTTCAAAACGCTGCTGAGTGTAACAGAAACGGCGTCAATGGTGAGGTCCGCCGCACGGGAAGCAACTTCGCCGGTGTCGATGCGCTTGAGCTTTCCAAACAGTGTCTTAAAGCTGAGCCTGCGGTTTTTCTTGTTTTTCTCCATCTATCAGGATAACACCTCCTGGAAAAAGCGAGTAAAAGTGAAAAGACAATACTCCATCTTATACTAAAGCAGTATTATACCACAGCTTGTCAAAGAAGGGTAGCGATTTTATGAATTTTTCAGAATACAGGGTAGGAAAACAGCGGCGAAGAAAGCCATAAAAACATTTCCGATCAAAAAAACAAGTCCGGAGATATAATTTTACCCCGTTTGCGGAATACTCCATACAGAAAACGAGAGAAAAGTGAGGATTGCTTATGAAGATCGGAATTCGTGCGGGTATCCTGAGCCTTATGATGATCCTGGCAGGCCTGTCGGCCTGGGGGGCTGTGAGCAGCGTGCAGCGTTCAGACGATGAGGTCCCGGCGGAGGTTTATGCCTGGTATCATGCCAAAAGCGCGAGAGCGCAATTTCTCTTGAGGGAGGAAAACGGCTACGTGGCAGTATATCGGAGCGGGCAGAACAGACCGGAACAGCTGACGGCCATCGAGACGGACGTCCTGCGCAGAGCGGATCGGGCAATGCTGAACCGGGGGATTCCTGCGGAGAGCCTGAGCGAAGTGCTGCAGCTGCTGGAAGATCTTGGCTCGTAATGCAGTTTCATATTGATTTATCCGGCATTTGGGGGTAAAATAAAAGCAACAAACAAGTGGAGGAGTCAATATGAGCGAAGAATACGGCAGCGATTTTGTCACCATGATCGACGACAAGGGCGAGGAGTTTACGCTGGAGGTTGTGGAAAGCATCGACTATAACGGCAAAACCTATACGGCGTTCCTGCCTGCGGACGTTGACGAGAATGACCCGGACTATGGCCTCGTTCTGCTGTGCAATGCCGTTGACGAGAACGGCGAAGAGGTTTTCGACACGATCGACGATGACGACGAGCTGGAGGATGTTTATAACCAGTTTATGCGTATTCTCTTTGACGACGAGGACGAGGAAACTCCGAAGCAGTAATATCGCGCTTATGACGGACATAAGATAAAGATGTCCGAAGATCGAGGAAGAAAACAAAGTCCTGCTGTGCGCGTGTCGTTTCTGACGAAACATTCACGGCCCATTAAACCCACATCTCTCATAAGGGATGCCGATTTGAGTCTGCGGATTGCAGGCCTCCCGGCTCTGCTGAGCCGGACGTTGGAAGCAGCGAAACAGAACTTAGGCGACCCACCTGCCCATTCGTGCAGGTTATAATTGGGCCGGCACGGCATAAGCGGGAGAGTCCCCGCAGGGAAACCTGCGGGGGCTTTTTGCGCAAAAGAGGGATGAGGTCACGCACGAAGGCGGCGCAGAACAAAATTCCGGGGTGCCGTGAAGGCACCCCGGAAAGGGGAAAAAGCTAAGGAGCAAAAGCGTTGTGCAAAGCGCTTTTCTTACGATCAGACGATACCCTGGGCCATCATGGCCTCGGCCACCTTCAGGAATCCGGCGACATTGGCGCCGACCATCAGATCGCCGGGCTTGCCGCACTCGACAGAGGCATCATAGCAGGCCTTGTAGATGTTCTTCATGATGCCGTGCAGCTTTTCATCGACCTCGTCGAAGCTCCAGGACATGCGGATGGAGTTCTGGCTCATTTCAAGACCCGATGTGGCGACGCCGCCGGCATTGGAGGCCTTGCCGGGGGAGTAGAGCAGGCCGTTGCTCTTCACAACTTCGATCGCCTCAGGAGTCAGCGGCATGTTTGCACCTTCGAATACGGCCATGCAGCCGTTGTCGACCAGGGCCTGGGCACCCTTCTCGTCCATCTCGTTCTGGCTGGCGCAGGGGTGCGCAATGTCGCACTTGACGGTCCAGATGTTCTTGCAGCCTTCATGATATTCACTTCCGGGCACCTCGTCGGCATAGACGGAGATGCGGGCGCGTCTCTTCTGCTTGATATCGAAGAGCTTGGGCAGGTCAATGCCGTTCGGGTCGTAGACATAGCCCTGAGAATCGCTCATGGCAACGACCTTGCCGCCGAGCTGCGTGACCTTCTGCGCACAGTACTGCGCCACGTTGCCGGAGCCGGAGACGACGACCGTTTTGCCCTCGTAGGAGGTGTTGGCAAGATGCTTGAGAGCCTCGGCCGAGAAGTAGCAAAGACCGTAGCCCGTGGCCTGGGTCCGGGCGAGAGAGCCGCCGAAGGTAAGCCCCTTGCCGGTGATGACGCCGCCCTCAAAGCGGTCGACGATGCGCTTGTACTGGCCGTACATGTAGGCGACCTCGCGTCCGCCGACGCCGATGTCGCCCGCGGGCGTGTCGGTGAACTGGCCGATGTGGCGGTAAAGCTCGGTCATAAAGCTCTGGCAGAAGCGCATGACCTCTGCGTCGGATTTGCCCTTCGGATCAAAGTCGGAACCGCCCTTGCCGCCGCCCATCGGCAGCGTGGTCAGGGAATTTTTGAGGATCTGCTCGAAGCCGAGGAACTTCATGATTGAGAGGTTGACAGAGGGATGGAAACGCAGACCGCCCTTGTAGGGGCCGATCGCGGAGTTGTACTGTACACGGTAGCCGCGGTTGACATGGACGACACCGTTGTCATCCGTCCAGGGAACACGGAATTCTATCACACGCTCAGGCTCGACAAACCGTTCCAGCAGGCCGGCTTTTTCCCATTCGGGGTGCTTGTCGACGACGAGCTCCAAAGACTCGAAAACCTCGCGAACAGCCTGAAGAAATTCGGGCTCGTGGGAGTCACGCTTTTCGACCTCCGCATAAACGCGCTTTAGATATTCATTGGTAAGCATGGACTGACCTCCTTATTATTTGACCGTAGTCATTGACCGTTTTCGGCTGAATATATTATAATCCAAGAAGTACAAATAAACAAGGGATACAGAAAAATAGACAAGTATTTTTGCACAAAAATTTGTAAAATTGTTAAAAGCACATAAAACAGTCTTGCTTTTTTTGACGAAATAGACTAACCTTCTTTTTGCCTACAAGTGAAGAAAAAGGAGAGAGAGAACAATGGTTCGACAGGATGACTTTTTCGGTTTTCAAAGTTATACCATAGAAAACGGAGCCCTGGCTCTTCGCGTCACGGAATACGGGGCATCGATCCTGAGCCTGCGGATCAGGGGCGAGGAAATGGTGCTTAGCTTTCCGGCGCTGGCGGAGTACGAGAAAAGCTCGGCCTGCCTCGGCGCGATCGTCGGACGCTGGGCCAACCGGATCGGCGGGGCAGGCTTCACGCTGGACGGAAAACGATATGACCTTTGCGCCAACGAGAGAGGAAACACACTGCACGGCGGCAGCGAAGGGAACAGCTGGAACAAGCGCCGCTGGACAGGCCGCGTCGAGGACGACAATGCCGTGAGCTTTACGCTCGTCTCGCCGGACGGAGACAACGGCTTTCCAGGGGAGATGACGGCGCGCGTCGTGTACAGCGTCCTGCCTGACCGCGTGCGGATCGATTTCGAGGGCAGCTCGTCAAAGGACACGTATTTCTCACCGACCTCGCATGTATATTTTTCCCTTGGGGAGACGAATATTCTCGGAGTGAAAATGCAGATCAACGCTTTTGGACATCTGGAGGTTGACGACGCGCTGATCCCGACAGGGAAGATCCTGCCGACAGAGGGAGATTTTGACTTTTCCTCTCCGCGTACGGTCGGCCGTGATTACGACGACTGTTTCTGTCTGTCCGGTGAGGAAGCCTGTACTGCCCGGACGGAGAGGCATAAGCTTACGCTTTACACCGACTTCCCGGCGCTGCAGTTCTATACCGGCAAGTATCTCGACTGCGGCATCGCGCCGAACGCCGGTTTTGCCATCGAGCCGGAATATTATCCCGACACGCCCAACCGCCCGGATTTTCCCGATGCACGGCTGCGCGCGGGGGAGACGTTCCGAAAATATCTCGCGTTTGTGATCGAATAAGGGTAAAAAACAGCGGCCGGGTTGACCCGGCCGCTGCATCGTTATTCATCAGTCGTTCAGCCCGTCGTCGCAGATCAGGCCGTAGCCGCCGTTCTTGCGCTCATAAACGACAGAGATCGCGTCCTCAGCGTCCATATTGCGGAAAACGAAGAACTCATGACCCAGGAGATTCATCTGCAGGATCGCCTCCTGCACGCTCATGGGCTTGATGGAGAAGCGCTTGCTGCGGACAACCTTGAACTCCTCCTCTTTATCCTCTTCCTCCGCGGGGACATAAGCAGGTACGGCGTCACGCTCCAACACACCGTCGCGCAGTCTCTTTTCAAGACGCGTCTTGTTCCGGCGGATCTGGCGCTCGATGGCGGCCACGCCGGAGTCGATGGATGCGTACATGTCGTTCGTAAGTTCGCTTGCTCTGTAGAACAGCCCGTTGTTGCGGATCGTGATTTCGGCGAGGAAGCGTCCGCGTTCAATGGAGAAGGTTACGGAAGCGTCAGCTTCAGTCTTGAAGAAGCGATCGAGCTTTCCGATCTTTTTCTCGGCATAGGCGCGCAGATCCTCGGACGAGTCCATCCGTTTCTCAGCAAAAGTGAACTTCATACTGCCATTCCTCCTGTATCTGGCGGCAGGCGGCAGAGAAGCCGCATACCGCGCTTGAATTCGGCGGTATCACCGCTCAAAAGCGGATACCCTCCGTGTCAATAGTATATCACGATTCTTTGACAAGTAAAAGTTTTTTTCCCGGCGAGAGCACAGGTTCGTCAGAACATACCGATTTGAAAGGATAAATTTGGTTAATCATACGAATTTACGGATATAAGCAAAAACGGAGCCGCGTTGCGGCTCCGTTTTACAAAAGAAGAAAGGCTCATTTACCCTCGTATTCCGCCAGCATGCGCAGGAACAGTGCGCTCTCACCGTCGGAGGGCATGCGAAGTCCCGTGCGCGGCGAGACGGAAAAAGCCTCGACCGACGGCCCGTCCATCAGACAGCTGCGCTTGAACTGCTGGGTGAACAGACGCGTGCAGTAGCTCTTCAGCCAGCGCAGCAGCTCCTCGTCGGAAAACTCGTCACCGTAAGCGATCTTGGCCAGACGCATCGTCTTGATCGGGTCAAAGCCGCAGATCAGGATCTTGTGTGTGAAGAAATCCTGCAGGCTGTACGAGCCGACGGCGTCCTCGCTCTTCTGCTCGATCAGGTCGTCGTGGATCGGCAGCAGCTCCGGCGTGACAGGGCAGTCCAGCACGTCGTACAGCGCGGCCTTGAGAATCTTATTGTCGGTTTTGGCCGCGATGTGGCTGACGGCGGCGCGGACCTGCGTCTTGGTCATGCCGATGTTGACGTCGTACATGCTGGTGTGGTCGCCGTTGTAGGTGCACCAGCCGTCGATATATTCGCTGAGATCCTCGGTGCCGACGTCAAGACCGTTTACCTTGTTGGCAATGTCCATAAGCACCTGCGTACGCTCGCGCGCCTGGGCGTTTTCAAAAGCGACGGAATAATCGTCATGCGCGTGGCCGATATCGTCAAAGTGCTGGTAGACGCTCTTGGAAATGTCTATCACGCGCACCTCGGCACCGATCTGCTCGGCAACGACAACGGCGTTGGACTTGGTGCGCGACGAGGTGCCGAAGCAGGGCATCGTGCAGGCAACGACATTGGTGGAGGGCAGCCCCATGCGTTTTGCCGCCATGGCGCTGACCATAACGGCGAGCGTCGAGTCCACACCGCCGGAGATGCCCACGACACAGTGGTCGAGATGGGCAAACTCCATGCGCTTGACAAGGCCGGAAACCTGAATATCCAGCATACGCTCACAGTATTTTGCCAGGGCCTCTTCCCCCTCAGGCAGATGGGGGTGCTTGGAATAGCGGCGGGTGAGAAGCGTCTCGCTCAGCTCTCCGCCCCAGGGGGCGAGACAGAGATCCTCACCGGGAAGATCAAAGCCGCCGCGCTTACGGCGGAGGTTGGTCAGATGCTGAACGTCGATTTCGCTGACGGCAAGGGCGCCGGCATACTCGCTTTCGGCAAGCAGCTCGCCGTTCTCCGCGACAAGGCAGAGACCGGAATAGCTGTTGTCCGTCGTACTCTCGCCACGTCCCGGCGCGGCCAGCACGAGAGAACAGCTCAGACGCTTCGAGAGCGCGCGGATCTCGTCCACAGTGTCGCTGCCGGAGAAAACCGTCTCCGGGAAGCATGCCATCTGGGCGATAAGGGTCGCGCCTTCCAGAGCATAGGAAACGGCGGGGGAGAGGATCTCGTCGCGGTCCGCGCCCAGTTCGACCGCAACGCGAAGCTCATCGAGCGCGTTGTGGACAAAGAGCGCGTTCGGGCAGAGACTGGTCTCATATCTGCCCACGGTGACAAAGTCGCTCTCACCGGCATATTCGGAAAAGAGCGTGTTGTTGACGTTCTCGCGGGGGACAAGAGCGATGAGCTCACCGTCGCAGATCGCGGCGGCAACACTGAGCAGACGGGCACCGAAGGCAAAGGGCAGGCCGACAAAGCTCAGCATGTCCATACCCTCCGTCGCGGCGACAACACGCTCCAACGCTTTTGCTGCACCGTCCAATACGACACGGTGGGCGATCATATCGCCGCAGGTTACGCCGGTCAGCGTGAGCTCGGGAAAAACAAGGACTTTGACGCCTGCCTGATACGCGCTTTCGATAGATTCGATCACACGCGCGGCGTTGTAGTCGCAGTCAGCTACCCGGATCACGGGCGAGGCTGCGGCGACTTTTACAAATCCATCTTTCATATCCAATTCCTTTCCTTATAGCCTTCCCTCTTGGGGGAAGGTGTCAGACCTCGTCTGACGGATGAGGGGAGTATCGACCATTTGAGGGGCCTTTCAGCTGAGATCGATCAGAACCTGATGCGCTCGGAGATGTAGCTCTTGACTTCGCTGATCGGGATACGGACCTGCTCCATGCTGTCGCGGTCGCGGATCGTGACACAGTGATCCGCCTCATCGGTCTCGGTGCCGACGGTGTTGAAGTCAAAGGTGATGCAGAACGGTGTGCCGATCTCGTCTTCACGGCGATAGCGCTTGCCGATCGAGCCGGTCTCGTCATAGTCGCACATAAACTCCTTCGACAGCTCGCGGTAGAGCTCCATCGCGGGGCCGGTCAGGATTTCCTTCTTCGACAGCGGCAGGATCGCGCACTTGTAGGGCGCGAGCGCCGGGTGAAGATGCAGAACGGTGCGGATATCGTCGTTGCCCTTCTTGTCCTGACCGACGACCTGCTCGTCATAGGCCTCGCACAGGAAGGCGAGAGCGACGCGGTCGCAGCCGAGCGAGGGCTCGATCACGTAGGGGATATAGTGCTCGTTGGTGTCCTGGTCGAAATAGCTCAGATCCTTGCCGGAGGCCTCCTGATGGCGGCCAAGGTCATAATCCGTACGGTCGGCAATGCCCCACAACTCGCCCCAGTCGGTGAAGGGGAAGGCGTATTCGATGTCGGTCGTGGCGCGGGAGTAAAACGCGAGCTCGGCCTTCTCGTGGTCGCGCAGACGCAGGTGCTCTTCCTTGATGCCGAGGGAGAGCAGCCACTTCTGGCAGTAATCCTTCCAGTAGGCGAACCACTCGAGGTCGGTGCCGGGCTTGCAGAAGAATTCGCACTCCATCTGCTCGAACTCACGGGTACGGAAGGTGAAGTTGCCCGGGGTGATCTCATTGCGGAAGGCCTTGCCGACCTGGCAGACGCCGAAGGGCAGTTTCCTTCTCGTGGTGCGCTGGATGTTGGCAAAGTTAACGAAAATGCCCTGCGCGGTCTCCGGACGGAGATAGCAGACAGAGGAGGAATCCTCGGTCACGCCGATGGCCGTTTTGAACATCAGGTTGAACTTACGGATCGGGGTGAAATTGTGCTTGCCGCATACCGGGCAGACGATATCCTCGTGCTCGGCGATGAAGGCGTCCATCTCGTCGAAGCTCATCGCGTCGACATTGACCTCGCCATGCACGTCACCGATCAGCTTGTCGGCGCGGTGGCGTGCCTTGCAGCTGCGGCAGTCGAGCAGCGGGTCGGAGAAGCCGGCGACATGTCCGGTGGTGACCCAGGTCTGGGGGTTCATGATGATGGCGGCGTCAAGCCCGACATTGTAGGGGCTTTCCTGCACAAACTTCTTCAGCCAGGCCTTCTTGACGTTGTTTTTAAACTCAACGCCGAGCGGACCGTAGTCCCAGGAGTTGGCAAGGCCGCCGTAAATCTCGCTTCCGGCGTAGACAAAGCCGCGGTTTTTGCACAGGGCAACGATTTTGTCCATTGTTTTTTCGCTGTGTTCCATAGTCTCTTTCCTTTCCCGCGGCTGGCTGCCGCAGAGAGTATTTATCATTGCTGACAAACTCACAATATATCAGATTGTATCCCTGACTGCAATAAAAAAATAACGCAAATGCTCTATTTCTTAAAAAAGAGAAAAGAATTGAAAAAAGTGTTAACATAATACAAAATAGGGTGTATACTAATTTCATATTCACAATTGAGCGAAAAGACAGAGGTACAGACAGGTGGACAAAAGGGCACGGGAGAAAAAGAAAACAGAGCTTTCCTCTCCCACGGAGAAGATACGCAGCGAAGAGAAAAAAGCGATTCGCAAAAAAAAGACCGGTGTGATCCTGGCTATTATTCTGATCTATCTTGTGGTCGTTGCGGCTGCGGCGATCATCATTGACGACAGACACATTGAAATCAAGCTCAACGGGCCCGAAGTCGATCTGGCCGAGGTGGGCCAGCCTTATACCGATCCCGGGGCCGAAGCCTTTCTCACGGGCAATCTTTTCGGCCGCGGCCCGACAGAGCTTGAGGTGAAGACCGACAGCGACGTGGATGTGGACGTGATCGGCGACTATGCGGTGGTGTACAGCAGCGAAATACTCGGCAAGAGAGCAGAGATCCGCCGCAGCGTCCATGTGCGCGACACGACGCCGCCGGTTATCACGCTTGAGCATGAAGAGGGCTATCTTGCAAGCTGGCTCGTCGGCTATAAGGAAGAGGGCTTTTCGGCCTATGACAGCCATGACGGCGATCTGACCGACAGGGTCGTCCGCACAGAGGCGGATGACACGGTCTATTATACCGTTACAGACTCCTCCGGAAATGAGACCGCGGTGGAGCGGAAGATCGAATACGGGATATCGGAGCCGATGATCCGGCTGGAGGGCGGAGAGGAGCTCGAGGTCGGCGCGGCGTTCAGCTTCACCGATCCCGGTTATGAGGCGATCGACGAGAGCGGGAACGATCTGACGGCCTATGTGCAGGTGACGGGTGAGGTGATCCCCTATGAGCTGGGGACCTACGGACTGGACTACACCATTACCAACGAGCTGGGGGAGAGTGCCACGGCCCACCGCACCGTTACCGTGGTACCGCAGAAGAAGGTCGAGACGGTATTTCCTGAGCAGAAAACGATCTATCTGACTTTTGACGACGGACCCGGCCCCTATACCGCAAGGCTCCTGGACGTGCTGGCGCGCTACGATGCAAAGGCCACCTTCTTTGTTACGGGCAACGGGCGCTATTACGATGAGGATTATACGGACATGATCGGACGGGCGTATCAGGAGGGACATGCGATCGGCGTGCACACGCTGACGCATGATTACGCCGCTGTCTACGCCAGCCGCGATGCCTTCTTCCGCGATTTTCTCGCCATGGAGGAAATCATCTACGAGCAGACGGGGGAATACACGAAGCTCTTCCGCTTCCCCGGCGGCAGCAGCAACACCATCAGCCGCAATTACTGCTACGGCATCATGTCAAGCCTGGCAGAGTATATGACGAACATGGGCTATGTCTATTTTGACTGGAACGTGGACAGCGGCGATGCGCTCGGCGGAGCCAAGAGCAGCTATGAGGTGGCCAACAATGTCGCCGCGGGCTGCCTTGAGAATACTGTAAACGTCGTTCTGCAGCATGATATCAAGGGCTTCAGCGTGGATGCGGTCGAAACGATCCTGCGCTGGGGCCGCAACAACGGCTATGTTTTCAGGGCGCTTGACGAAAGCTCTTACGACGCCCACCACGGAATTAACAATTGACAAGAGTTCGGCGCGGGATTTATAGTAATCCTGCGCCGCTTTTTGCTGCGGCGCGGCCTGTGTGCTTCTGAACAAACCAGCGAAAACAACAGCAGAGAAAAGGGGACGGAAAAGATGATCCTTGCCATAGACGTGGGAAACACCAATATCGTACTCGGCTGCATTGACAACGGAAAGATCGGCAGCATTGTCCGCATCCATACCGATACCCGTGAGACCGAAGCGGAATACGCGATCAAGCTCAAAGCCATCTTTTATGCTTACGGCATGGACGCCACGGCGTTCGACGGCGTGATCCTGTCCTCTGTCGTTCCGCCTGTGACCGAGGCGCTGATTCGCGCGGTCAAAACCCTGACGGGACTTGACTGTATGGTGGTCGGCCCCGGCATGAAAACCGGCATGAATATCCGTGTCGACGATCCCGGTACTGTTGCGGGCGATCTGATCACCGGCGGCGTCGCGGCCATGCAATTTTACGGAAAGCCCGTGATCGTGCTGGACCTGGGAACGGCGACCACCGCCACTGTCGTCGATGCGGGAGGCAATTTCCGCGGGGGCGCGATCCTGCCGGGAATCAAGCTCTCCTACAGTGCCCTGGCCGCGGGAACGAGCCTGCTGCCGGATATCTCCATTACCCCGCCGAAAAAATACGTGGCGACCAATACGGTGGACTGCATGCGCTCCGGCGCCGTGTTCGGCACGGCAGCCATGCTTGACGGCATGATCGAACGCATGGAGGAAGAGCTGGGCGAGCCCTGCAAGGTCGTCGCGACCGGCGGCCTGGCCGGCAGCATCACACCCTACTGCAGGCGCGAGATCATCTGTGACGACGACCTGCTGCTCAAGGGACTGTGGTATCTCTACGAGAAAAACAAATAGAAACAAAA
>CAMHER010000015.1 GCA_946184215.1 uncultured Clostridia bacterium
AACCGCTCGCGGTAAAGACGTTGTCGAGGACATAATTTTACAATTATGCCCTCGACATCATTATTTCAGAATCACTTTGTGAAAGCTCTTTTTCCCGCGTTTGAGAACGATTCCCTTCATCAATTCTTCACGGGTAAAGCTTCTGGCAATATCGGTGATTTTTTCCTCATTCGCCGTAACGCCGCCCTGCTGGATATTGCGTCTGGCGTCGGATTTCGACGGGCAAAGTCCGGTCTTGACCAACAGCGTCATGATGTCCGCCGCCGCTTCAGAGAGATCCGTCTCCGACAGTTCAGTTGTCGGCATGTCGGCGCTTGCGGACCCGCCGCCAAAGAGAGCCTTTGCCGCAGCCTCGGCCTTTCTGGCCTCGTCCTGACCATGGACCATGGCCGTCAATTCAAAGGCCAGGATCTCCTTGGCCTGGTTGAGGCGGCTGCCCTCCCAGCTCTCCATCTCACGGATCTGCTCAAGCGGGAGGAAGGTCAGCATACGGATACACTTCATGACATCAGCGTCGTCCACGTTTCTCCAGTACTGGTAGAAATCATAGGGCGAGGTCTTGTTTGCGTCAAGCCAGACAGCATTGCCTGCCGTTTTGCCCATTTTTTTGCCCTGTGAGTCGGTCAGCAGCGTAATGGTCATCGCATGCGCGTCTTTGCCAAGCTTGCGGCGAATCAATTCGGTGCCGCCGAGCATATTGCTCCACTGATCGTCGCCGCCAAACTGCATGTTGCAGTTATAGTGCTGGAAGAGGTAGTAAAAGTCGTACGACTGCATGATCATATAGTTAAACTCAAGAAAACTCAGGCCCTTCTCCATACGCTGTTTATAGCACTCGGCCCTCAGCATATTATTTACGGAGAAGCAGGCACCCACCTCGCGCAGGAGCTCAACATAGTTTAAATTGAGCAGCCAGTCGGCATTGTTGATCATCTGCGCCTTGCCTTCGCCAAAGTCAATGAAGCGCTCCATCTGACGCTTGAAGCATTCGGCGTTATGCTCGATATCCTCGCGGGTGAGCATCTTGCGCATATCTGTCCGACCGGAGGGGTCGCCGATCATGGTCGTGCCGCCGCCGATCAGTGCGATCGGCTTGTTGCCCGCCATCTGCAGGCGCTTCATCAGGGTAAGTGCCATGAAATGTCCCGCTGTCAGACTGTCAGCGGTGCAGTCAAAGCCGATATAAAAAACCGCTTTGCCGTTGTTGATCATGGATCTGATTTCTTCTTCATTGGTGACCTGCGCGATCAGTCCGCGCTCAACAAGTTCCTCATAAATACCCATGGTATCATTCCTCTCCTCTTTCTTCCGTTATGATTATCTCAGCCATTTCTGCGCCGAAGGCGATCAGCTCGTCGCACGGCACGCCTGCCTTCTTTAAATCCAGGCAACGTACAGCACCGTATTTTTCACGATATGCTGCAATAATTTTTTTCGTCAGCTCCGCGACCTTCATCTTCGCTTCCCTGTCGGTTCCGGCGTTGGGTATTGCCGCTCCAATTGCCATCACAGAGCTGGAAACCGTACCGCAGATTTCCCCGCAGCGAACACCGCCGCCGAAACCACATGAAACAGCAAGCGCGGTCTCCCGATCAAGACCAGTATATTTGCTGCAGGCACACAAAACGCACTGCGCGCAGTTAAATCCTTCACCGTGCAGGCGGACCGCTTCTTGTCCTATACTCATGAAATCAGCTCCCTTTTATCCGATAACAAACGCTTTTTCATCGTATTTTTATACGCCTGGCAAACGGCAAGCTGTTCTTCTGCGCTTGCCAGCGTCAGCGCCGTAATGTTGTCTCCGCCATACAGTCTGGCAATTTCGCGCGCTCTGCCTTGATTGTCAAGAGCCGTTACGTCGGTGTACGTACGGCCTTCGCGCTCTGACTTGGCAATGACAAAATGGCAATCGGCCATCGCCGCGATTTGGGGAAGATGTGTCACACACATAACCTGCTTTCCCAGCGAGACGGTATAAAGCTTCTCCCCGATCCGCTGTGCCGCTACGCCGGACACACCACTGTCGATCTCATCAAAGATCATCGTCGGAACCGGATCATTTTCGGCGAACACATTCTTCATAGCCAGCATGATGCGGCTCAGTTCGCCGCCGGAAGCGATCCGGCTGATTCGCCCAAGCTCTTCTCCCGCGTTTGCCGACATCAGGAAGCGTACATTGTCGCAGCCCCTCGTGCCAAACCCATCTTCGTTTTCCAGCGAAGAAAACTCTACGGCAAAGCGCACCGAAGGCATGGAAAGCTCCTTCAGTTCGCTGACGATCCGGCTTTCAAGCTCCGACGCAGCCGCCATCCGTTTCTTGTGCAGGGAAAGCGCCTGCATCCGGCAGGCCTCCGTTGCCGCAGACAGTTTTTTCTCCAGCTCGGCGATCCGCTCGTCAGCACTGTCGATCTCAGTCAGCTTTTGCCGGCTCTCCTCCAGCATCGCGATCAAGGCTTCTTCATCCGCATTATATTTTCGCTGCAGCTTGTTGAGCAAAGCGAGCCTGGTTTCAAGCCTGTCATATTCCTCTGGAGAGAAGTCAAGGCTGTCTCTGAAATCTCGCAGCTGTTCCGAAGCGTCCGTCAAAGAGAAAACGGCATCGTGGATACTCTTTGCGCTTTGCTCCAGTTCCGGAGCAATCGACGCAGCCCTGCGCGCATATCCCTCCGCGTTTTGAGCCAGGGATACGGCGTTTTCTTCCCCGTCGTACAGAAGTGAGCAGGCGTTGTCAATTGCCTCCGATAGCTTCTCGGCGTTGCGAAGCAATCCAAGCCGGGCAGAAAGCTCGTCATATTCGCCTTTTTTCAGAGCCGCGGATTCCAGCTCAGAAATCCGGTAGCTCATCCGATCGCGCAGACGATCCTTTTCTTCCTCGTCAAGACGCAGCGCGGCAATCTCTTTTTTGATCGAGGCATAAGATTCATAATGCGCAGCGTACGCCGACATATCCGCCTCAAGGTTGCCGAAACGGTCAAGATAGGTCAAATGTCTCCGTTCGTCCATCAGCTGACGACCGTCGTTCTGCCCATGGATATCCACCAGCATGGAAGCCAGCTCTTTCAGCTGGACAGCGCTGACAGGGATTCCGCAGATGCGGCAGGAGCTTTTCCCGTCAGAGAGGATGCGGCGCTGAATGACAAGCTCATCATCCGCTTCAATCTCGTTGTCACGCAAATAGCGTCCGGCCTCTTCGGTCATGTCAAAGCTTGCCGTCACAACGGCGCGTTCCGCACCGCGTCTTACCAGCTCGCGGCTGACACGATCTCCGAGAACAGCGCCAATCGAATCAATCACGATGGATTTTCCGGCGCCTGTCTCGCCCGTCAGGACATTCAGTCCCGGTGCGAAGCTGATGTCCGCGCGCTCGATCACAGCAATATTTTCAATGTGAAGTTCGTTTAGCATTCCGATTCCTCACGAAGCAATGGCTTCACTTTCCTCCGATGATGCTCTCCAATTGATGATAGAGCTTCTCGCAGGTCTCAACGCTTACCATGGCCAGGAAAGCGGTATCGTCACCCGCCAACGTCCCGGCAAGTCCTTCAATCAGCATTCCGTCGACAGCCGAGCATACCGCGGGCGCAAGCCCAGGAATCGTTTTAATGACAAGAAGATTCATCGCCGTCTGATAGGAAACGACGCTCTCCCTGACGATTTTTTGCAGGCGCTGCCGCGCATCGTCTTCCTCTGATCTTCCGGAAACGGTGTAACGATAGCTCCCGTTCGGGCCGAGTTCTTTCACCAGGCGCATATCTTTAATATCGCGTGAAAGCGTCGCCTGCGTGCTTTTAACGCCGCGTTCAAGCAAAGCATCCTGCAGCTGACGCTGCGTTTCGATATTCTGATGCTGGATAATATCCAGGATCACGCTCTGTCTGCCTGGTTTCATTTGATCTCCTCCATTACAGTTTCTCGTATGCAAGTTCAAAAAATGATTTATCGTCAAACCTTGCCATCAGCGTTCGTTTTTCGCTGCGGCGAACGATCATTCTGTCTCCGCTGGAGAGGTCAAGGACAGAATTGCCGTCTACTGAAAGATACGCCCTTCTCGTATGCAGTTTTTCTGTCATGACGGAAATGCATTTCTGTGCACCGATCACGAAAGGTTTTGCGCCGATGGAATGGGCGCAGATCGGCGTAAGGATGAAGGCGTCTGCCTCCGGCTCGACAATGGGACCTCCGGCTGACATGGAATAGCCCGTTGATCCTGTCGCCGTGGAAACGATCACGCCGTCTCCGGAATAGCCGATCATTCTGTCATTGTTGCAATAGGCCGTAATGTTAATACATTCACCATAGCCGTGAATGACCGCATCGTTGAGCGCGCGGTCTGTATAGATGACCTTTCCATCCCTCTCAATCGCGATATCCAACATCATCCGTTCGCTCAGATGAAACTCACCGCGCGCTGCAGCCGGGATCCGGTCGAATTCATCCGCTTCCAGTGATGTCATAAAGCCCTTCGTGCCAAGATTCACGCCCAGGATCGGAATACTTCTCCCTCCGAGCGACCGCACCACGGACAGGATCGTCCCGTCTCCCCCGATCACGACAAGAAGTGTGCAGTCGTCTCCCAGTGAGGCAATCGGCAGATAAGACACGTCTTTCGGCAAAACGCCGTCGCCCTCATTGGCGAAAACGGGGCATACAGCACAGCTGAAGCCTTCTTCCGATAAAAACTTCAAAGCCCGGCGTGTATATTTCAGTTCCGCGTCACGGTATGGATTGGGGCAGATTGCAATCATGAGAATCTCCTCGGCATATCACAGATTTTCGTGGGAGTGGGCAACCAGTGCAGCAACATCAAGTTCCCGGTCAAGGCCGGGTCTGTTGATCATATGACAGATATACTCTATGTTTCCCTCAGGCCCCTTGATCGGAGAATAATCCAGTCCCAACACCGAAAGACCGATGGTCGGTGCAAAACGGAGGATCCCCTGGACGACCTCACAATGGACCGTCTCATCCCGAACGACGCCTTTTTTCCCGACTTCTTCCCGGCCCGCTTCAAATTGCGGCTTGATCAGGCAGACAAGGTCTGCTCCCTCCCGCAGAAGAGCCTTGACAGCGGGGAGGACAAGCCGAATCGAGATGAAGGAAACATCCATTACGGCCAGATCCAGCATCTCCGGGATTTGTTCCGCTGTCACATAGCGTAGATTGGTCCGTTCCAGATTGACGACGCGCGGATCGCTGCGCAGTTTCCAGGCGAGCTGCCCGTAACCGACATCGACCGAATAGACCTTAGCCGCGCCATGCTGCAGCAAGACATCGGTAAAGCCTCCTGTCGACGCGCCGCAATCTATACAGATTTTTCCCGCCGGGTCGACCGGAAAGACCTTCAAGGCCTTGTCAAGTTTAAACCCGCCGCGGCTGACAAAAGGGATCGCATCTCCGTGCACCTCGATCTGTGCATCCGGGGATACGGGCATTCCCGGTTTGTCGGCACGCTGGCCGTTTACAAAAACCAGGCCGCTCATAATAGTCGTTTTCGCGCGCTCACGGCTCTCCGTAAAGCCTCGCTCAAAAACCAGCTGATCTAAACGTATTTTTTTCATATCATTCCCTGCCGGTAAGCTCCCGGGCGGCTTTTTCGATTCCCTCCGCGTCGATCCCGCGCAGGTGTCTGAGCTCCTCAACACTGCCATGCGTGACGATACCGTCCGCCAGATTGAGTAAACGATAGGAAAACGAAAGGCCCCTTCCTGCGGCCGCAGAAAGGATCTGGGAGCCGATGCTTCCAAACGCGCATACGTCCTCCGCCACAATGAGCCGCTGTGTTTCGGAAAGGGACTCCAGCACCTGCTGAAATCCGTTCGGGCGGATCCTGCCAAGCTTGATCACAGTCGAACAAACGCCTGTTTCCGCCAGCTTTTCCGCCGCGCTCAGCACTTCATTGATCATGATCCCATAGCTGACGATCGTCAAATCTTTTCCCTCGCGCAGAACACATTCCGCTTCGTTGTGACAATCTCTGTATGCCCCTTCTCCGCCGCGCGGGTAGCGAACGGCAACCGGCCCGTCGCAGGCGTACAGGGCGAGTCCCAGCATGCTGTCAAGTTCGGCAAAGGACGCCGGGCAGTAGATCGTCATATCCGGGACCACGGAAAGATATGCGATATCAAAGACGCCCTGGTGCGTTTCCCCGTCCCGCCCGACCAAGCCGGCGCGGTCAACGGCAAACACCGCATGAAGATGCTGAAGAGAAATATCATGGATCAGCATATCAAAGGAGCGCTGAAGGAAGCTGGAATAGACCGCAAATACCGGCACCATTCCCTGCTTTGCCATGCCTCCGGCCATTGCAGCCGCATGCTCCTCAGCAATTCCGATGTCAAAAAACCGTTTGGGAAAGGCAGAAGCAAAGCACTCCAGCCCTGTTCCGCCCGACATGGCTGCCGTGATAGCGGCGATCTTCTGATCGCCTTCGGCGTAGCGGCAAAGAGATTTGCCGAAACAGGCAGCAAAGCTCTCCCCTTCTTCTTTCAGCACGCCTGTCTGCGCATCAAACGGGCCGACGCCATGATAGAGTTCGGGATTTGCTTCCGCGTATGCGCAGCCCTTCCCCTTTTTGGTCAGCACATGTACGATGACCGGTTCGCGCATATCCCTCGCCCATCGGATCACGCTTTCCAGTGTGCGCAGATCATGTCCGTCGATGGGGCCGAGATAACAAAAGCCCATCTCGGTAAAAATGTCATCCGGAATCAAATGGGCTTTCAGCCATTCTTTGACGCGATGATTGAAGGAATAAAGCGCCGGAAGATGGCTGAACACCTTTCGGTACTGTCGTTTAAAGTTGAGATAAGCGGGCTTGACACGCATGGATTGCAGCATTTTTGCCGTTCCGCCCACATTTTCCGCGATCGACATGTTGTTGTCGTTAAGGATCACAACGATCGGCTCTCCGCTCATGGCGGTGTTGGACAGGCCTTCAAAGGACAACCCGCCCGTCATGGCGCCGTCGCCGATCACAGCGCAGACATCGTAGTTCTCACCCGAAAGCGTTCGGGCATGAGCCATTCCAAGTGCAACGGAGACCGAGTTTGAAGCATGCCCGGCGATAAAGGCATCGTCCTTTGCCTCATGCGGTTTGGGAAAGCCGGAGATCCCGCCGAATTGCCGGATCGTGGGAAGTGCATCGCGCCGTCCCGTAATGATCTTGTGGGTATAGCTCTGATGCCCCACGTCGAAGACGATGCGGTCCCGCGACGTATCATACACGCGATGGAGCGCCACAGTCAGCTCCACGGTGCCGAGGTTGGAGGCCAAATGACCTCCCGTTTTGGAAAGCGTCTGGATCAGATAAGAGCGGATCTCCTCGCAGAGCCTGGGCAATTCCTCTGTATTTAATTGTTTGATATCATTTGAGCAGTTGATTTTCTCAAGAATACTCAAGTCGCACCTCTGATGTTTATTTTGTCAGCGCGAAAATGCTTTGATCTCAGCTTTTTCTGACCGCCATGGACTCGGCAAGTTGGTCGAGAAATGCTGTGTCAGCAAACGCCCCGCGCAGCACGTCCTTTGCCTGCCGGGTCAGCTTGTTAACCATCGCGGCGCATCTTTCTTCTCCGTAGAGCGCCATATAGGTGTTTTTCTTTTCCTGTGCGTCAGAGCCGATCGGTTTTCCAAGCTCCGCTTCCGTGCTGATGACGTCCAGCATATCGTCTCGGATCTGAAAAGCTGCTCCAATCGCCGCGCCGTACCTGGCGGCGGCTTCCATCTGCTTTTCGCTGCCGCCGGCCGCGGCAACGCCCATACGGCAGGCCGCGATCAGCAGAGCGCCGGTTTTACGTGAATTGATATTGTCCAGCTGCTCCTCGGTCAGTTGTTTTCCTTCTCCAAGCATGTCAAGGTACTGTCCGCCGCACATGCCGTCAAGTCCGACTGCGTCAGCAAGGCAGGCCGCGCAGTTCGCCCTGCGCTCAGCCGAAAGTGACGCGCGCAGGATCGTCCCGAAGGCTTCTGCCTGCAGGGCGTCGCCCGCGAGTGTAGCTGTGCATTCTCCGTAAACGATGTGGTTGGTCGGCCTGCCGCGGCGAAGTGTATCATTGTCCATACAGGGAAGATCATCGTGAATCAGGCTGTATGTGTGCAGCATTTCGATGGCGCAGGCGATCGGCATGGCCTCGTCAACAGAACCGCCGCAGATCCGGCAGAACTCCAGCACCAGAATCGGCCGGATGCGTTTTCCGCCTGCCAGCAGGCTGTATCGCATCGAATCCGCCAAACCGGCAAGGGGCAAATCCAAGGCGCTCAAAAAAGACTCCGCAAGCGCGGCGTCGATCCGCTCCTTATATTCCTCTCCTGTCATGACTCCACCTCAAACGGGAGTTCTACCGGCGCACCGTCCGGCCCTTTTTTCAGCATGACGACCTTTTGCTCCGCGTTATCCAGCAGCTCGGTGCAGCGTTTCATCAGCGCCGTTCCTTCCTCAAAAAGCGTCAGCGCTTCGGCAAGAGGAAGGTTTCCTTTTTCAAGATCGGCGACGATTTCTCCGAGCCTGGCGACGGATTGTTCGTAGGTCAATTCTTCTTTTTTCATTCTTTTTTCTCCTCGTCAGTTTCATTCACCGTACAGGATGCGCTGCCGTCTGACAGTTTCAGACACAGCTTTTCGCCCGCTTTCAGTGATTTAACGCTTGAAACGATCGAGCCGCCCTCATCCGTAGCGATGGTGTAGCCGCGCCGCAGAACACGCAGCGGGCTCATGGCGTCAAGGGACGCGGCCAGGCGCACCTGCTCCCGCCGCTTTGCGCCGAGCTGTGCCTCCATGCCGGCGGTCAGTCTCTCACGCAGACGGTCGAGTTCGATGCGTCTGTCGTCCAGATAAGCGCCCGCATCCCGCAGAACGCGCCGGGAAGTCAGCCCTTCCAGTTCCGCCCGAAGGCGTTTGAAGCGCTTGTCCATCGCCTGCGAGCAGCGAATGGCGCAGGAGGCGAGGGCCTCCCTCTCCTCCGAAGCATCCGGTACGGCGATCTCGGCAGCGTTGGAAGGCGTCGAAGCCCTTCGATCCGCAACATAGTCGGAGATCGTAACATCCGGTTCGTGGCCAACGGCTGAAATGACCGGGATCTCCGAGGCATAAACAGCCCGGGCAACACGTTCGTCGTTGAAAGCCCACAGATCCTCAATCGAACCGCCTCCGCGGCCTGTGATGATCAGGTCCGCGATCTGCCAGCGATTGGCATATCGGATCGCTCCGGCGATCTCCGGCGGCGCTTCCGTCCCCTGCACGCGGACAGGCAGAAGGAGAACCTTCGCCATCGGCCAGCGGTGGGACAGGATGCGGATCATATCATGCACGGCAGCGCCGGCTGACGAGGTAATGACCGCGATTCTGCCCGGATATTCAGGCAGCGGTTTTTTATGTCCGCTGTCAAACAGCCCTTCGTCCGCAAGTTTTTTCTTGAGCTGCTCATAGGCGATCTGAAGATCGCCCGTTCCCTCCGGCATCAGGCCGCTGCAGTACAACTGATAAGCGCCGTCACGCGGATAGACGGAGAGGCGTCCGTAAGCTGTGACGCTCATTCCGCTTTCCGGTTTAAAGCGCAGCTTGACCGCGCTCGATTTGAACATGACGCACTTCAAGCTGCTTTCGCTGTCTTTCAGCGTGAAATAGTGGTGCCCGGAAGGATAGACCTTGTAGTTGGAGAGTTCCCCTCTGACAGCGATCTGCAGGAAAAGCGGCGTTGCGTCAAAGAGTTCTTTGATCAGGCCGTTCAGTTCGCCGACAGTATATACCTTATTCTGTTCCATCTGTGGATTCCGGCACTTCTTCGCCCGGCATCTCAGCGCGCATGAAGCCGCCGAGCACGCCGTTGACGAAAGCGACTGTGTCCGGCTCGTCATAGCCCTTGTCCAATTCCACTGCCTCGTTGATCGCAACGGCAGCGGGAATATCATCCATGTACAGGATCTCACAAAGGGCAATTCGCAATACTGCAAGAGCCGTACGGGAAATACGTTCGACCCTCCAGCCGTGAGCATGGCGCTCAATCAGGCCGTCGATCTCCTCGCGCTTTTCCCGGCTCAGTCGTGTGAGGGTGCGGATATAAGAAAGCTGTTTTTCATCAGGGCAGGCCGAGAACAGCTCGTCCTCCGCGGAAAGCGTATCGAAATAATCGTTCGAGAAAAAGCTGTCGACGAGCTCGTCGGTGTCGATCTCATTGGCAGATGCGGCGAAGCAAAGCTCCACGGCGATTTCGCGCGCTGTTTTTCTTGTCATGTTATGCTCCTTAAGGCTTTATTTGTCAAAGGAAATGCCGGCGACATGGACGTTGATCTTCGCCTTCTCGATGCCCGTTACCGATTGCACGGCAGAGAGCAGCTTGTCCTGCACCTCTCTTGCCACCGAAACGATGCTGCTGCCGTAGCTGACATTGATGATCACATCGACAATGATCGTCTCGTCCTCAAACGTGACCTTTACGCCTTTGCTGACAGTCTTGATGCCGATCAGTTCAGCCAGCTCCGCTCCGGCAGCGTTGGAAAGGCCGGAAACACCCTTGATCTCGGATACGGCGCTCTTAACGAGGCTGACGATCACGTCCTCGGAAATATTGATGCTGCCCTTTTCTTCCTGGCAGGTGATATAGTTGTCGGCCATACGGAAAACCTCCTAAAGTTTTTCATTGTATTTTACCATGTTGCTCCGAAAAAAGAAAGAGCAAACCGACAAAAAATGAATAAAAGGCTGCATTTTACTTTTAATATTCATTGCCGCCCGTCTACACGCAAAAAAAGGCCCGGGCAGATCCCGGGCCTATGAAATGTCTCATGCCTTCACTTCAATAATATTCAGCTGTGTGGCGTCGTACTCGGTTTCCGTACAGATAATATCTGTGATGCGCGCGACCGCTTCCTCCGAAAGTCCGTCGATCGGCGCCGGTACGGCTACCGTGACGGCTCCGTTTCCGATATAAACCACGCAATCGGAAAAATCTTTTGCCAGAAGAAGATTTTCTATCTGTGTTTCCTGCATGGAGCAGGTGGCCATGGCAGCGATCGCATTCATCGCACTGTCGATCGTCTCCTGGGAGGCGGTGTCGGCCGAAGCTGCCGACTGCAGCAGCTGCAGCGCCTCGTCCCGTGACACCTGCCTTGTCAGCCTTGCCTCCGCAAAATAGCCGGAGTTGACCGCATTCGGAGCTGATGCATTCGCTTCCGCGATTTCCGCATCTTCTACCGCAACCATTTTACTGTCCGGCTTGCCCCAGCGGTTGTTGTACGACCAGTTCAACAATACCGCCGCGCAAACACACATCAGTACCGCCAGCAGCGCTATGTTCCTTTTCCTGTTTTTCATGTTCCTCTCCCTCCATCAGTTTGATCCGCTTCGCTTCAATATCGTTATCTTATCCGCTCCAAAACCCGTATACGATCTCACCGCCTCCATTATTTTCATTCGGACTTCGGCGTTCTGTGCTCCTTCGCATACGACGACCACTCCGTTCTCCGAAATCAGAACGTATGCCTCCCCCACCCCCTGCGTCAGAGACAGCGCTTCCCCCAGTTCGGTTGTCGGTGCTGTATTCTCCCCTTTTGGTGACGATGGAATCAGCATCAGGAAAACGCCGAGAGCAAGGATCAGCAGCGGATATTTGAATTGATCGAGTTTATCAAGAACTTTCTTCAATGCTCCACTCCTGATGTGCCTCATTGATGCCAAGCTGCGCCTCCATCCAGGAGACAAGACGCCGCTGTGCCTCGTTCTGCTTTTTGATCACAAGACGCGCCGTATCCGGAACCCATACGCCTTCTCTGTGCCACGCGGCCGTGACCCGGACGCTTGCCAGTTCAAGGCCGTAATCTTCGGCTTTGTCCATAATATATTCTTCGCACTCCCTTTCTATGACATATCGGTTCATGCGGTCCCGGTCGATGTTTGCATCGCTTGAAATTTTCTCTGCCGCTTCCCGCGTTTGGGCAAGAGAAATCGCATACTCTTCCCAGCGTATGGATCGAAGATGGCCCAGCAGCAGAATGATAAGCGCACAGGTGGCGCACAGAGAGGCCATCCGCCGCTCCCGCCCGTCCGGCAAAAGCGTCAAAACAAGGCCAAAGAACACCGCCGCTGCGCAAACGGTGCGTAAAGACAAGACGTTCATACGCTCACCGTCCGGATCGCCGCCATGAAAGAAACGAAAAGCATGATCGTGAGGCAGCCCATCACTCCCAGCATCATGCCAAATGCGTTGGAAAGATCTCCCAGCAGCATGGCAAGCCTTTTCCCCTCCAGAGCCGATGCGACAGCGGCACAAAGGCGGAAAAGCAGCATTTTGACACCGATGGCGATAAACGGTGTCAGGCACATGGCGCAGATGCCGATCAACGCGAATACTCCCGCCGCGTTTTTGATCACGGCGGCGCTGGAGAGCACCACAGAAGCCGCATCGGAGAGAATTCCGCCCACAAGCGGCAGGGTGTTCGAAATAACAAGCTTTGCCCCTTTGACCGCGGCCGCGTCGGCCGGCCCCGTCAGGGCTCCCGTCATGCCGATATAGGCGCTGATTCCCATTGTCAGGAGCGTGATCCCCGTCGCCGTCGCCCACTTAATTGCACCGATCACCATATTGAGGATGGCATTCGGGTAAATGCTTCGGCTGATGCCAAGTGCAAGATAGGCGTAGATCATCGGAACAGCAAGACGCCGCAGCATTTCCATCAGGATATTCAATCCCAAAAGAACCGCGGCATAGCTCGCGCCGGCCGACACCACTGCCCCGCTGACGGCGGCGGCCGTATAGACTGCGGGCAGAACAGCGCGCGAATAATCACTTACAGTCTGAAGCGTGTCCGTCATCTGCCCTGCAAAGGAATCGACCGACCCTGTCACGGCGACGGAAACAGCCGCGCAGGCGCAGATCGAGATCAACTCGCCGGATCTGTTTTCCGGGCATACTGCCTCGGCGACGGCACATACCAGCGCAATCGCGATGATCTTCGCAAGTTCCTTCATTTCCTCGCGAAATCTTTGCTCCGCTTCCGCTTTTCCTTTTCGGATCAGCCTTCCAATGGCGCCGGAGACATCATAACTGCCGTCTGTTACGAGTCTGCCGCTGATCTCTCGCGCCTCGTCGCTTAATTGCTCTTCTACATCCGAAACGTCCGGCGCAGGATCCTCGGCATAGACGGGAACGACAAAAAGCACCAGAAGCAGCAAAAGAAAAAGGCAACATTTTCTCAAAGCATTTCTCCGATCGAGGCAAGCATCGTGCGGATCAGCGGCAAGGCAGCTCCCAGAGAGCAGAGAACGCCGATCAATTCGACGGCGGACGCAGCAGCGTTCTGAGAAGCTTCCCTGCACAGATCGGCCGTCAGTCTGGCTGTGAGGGCTGCGGCGCAGCATTTTATCACCGGCAGAAGATACACGTCCCCCGCGCCGAAGAGGCTGCGTGAGAATTCGCGCAGCTCCTGCAGCGGCTGCAGGAGCGACGCGGTGAGCGCCAGGACAAGTGCGGTCACTGCCGCGCTGAGAGCAAGCGAAAGCTCCGGATTTGTCTTGCGGATCAACAACGCCGTACAGGCAGAGAACAGCACGATCCCTGCCGCCTTATACAGTACTTCCATGTCTTACAGATTAAACAGCTGCTTGATCATGTCGAAAAGCTCGCTGATTTTTTGAACGATTATCATCAGGACAACGACAAGAGCCGCAATCGTCGTCATCAGCGCCTGCTCGTCCCTTCCGGAGCGCTGGAGAAGGATATTCAGGACCGCAACCAGGATTCCCACAGCGGCAACCTTAAAAATCAGTTCTACGTCCATAATCACACCTAAATCAACATAATGATGAAAAGAGCGCCGAGAGAAAAGGAAATACCAAATGCCAGGCGCGTATTATCTCTTTGTTTTTCTTCAATCGTCCTCGCACAGGCTCCCAGATCCAGCGCAACGCTTTCCAGCGCCTCGCATAGGGGCTCTGCATCAGCCCCCTCAAGCACGGTGCCAAGAGAACAGACTCTCTCTGTCTGCTGGCTGCCGAGAAAAGTCAGTGTATCAGTCACTGTCTGATGCCATAGAGCCGAAAACCTTTTGACGCCGAGGGACGTCATCCCCGCAACAAGTTGTTGATAAAAAGCTTTTACATTTTCCCGTTTCTCCCGCTGCTGGAGAAGCTCAAAGCATTCCTTCAGCGGCGTAAGCCGTTCCTTAAGCTCTCTTTTCAGAATCAGCAGGCTGCTTTGCAGAGCAAGAATATCCTTTCGCCTCTCCCTTTGACGCAGCAGCAGCAAATATGCGCCATACACACTCGCCAGCAGGATCAGTACTGCTCCGAGCATTTTTCTCATACAAGGCTCCTTACCTCATAATGCCTTTTGTTTCCCCGGGTGTGGATCAAGACAGCACGCTGAAAAACGCCGCGGTTCATCAGGCGGCGATAGCTGTCGCGCGTATTCAGATCAGCAAGGTTTTTTCCGTGCGCCGTTACAAGCAGCGAAGTGCCGCAGCCGACGATCTCTTCGATTGCCGCTATATCCTCCGGCGCGGTGATCTCATCGGCGGCGATCAGCTGCGGTGCCATGGATCGCAGCAAAAGAAGTGCTCCGGAGAGCTTGTTTGTCCCCGAAACGACATCGCTGCAGCGACCGAGGTCATAAACGTCTGCTGACAACTCCCCTCGCTCGTCGATCACCCCGATCCGCATGCCGTCGTTGGAAAGAAGGCGGATCAGGTTGCGAAGTGCCGTTGTTTTTCCGCCGCCCGGCGGCGAGAGGATCAGCGTATTGCGAAACCCTCCCCGCGTCAGTTCCTTTTTCAGCGTGTCGCATGCGCCGCGGCATTCGTGCGGCAAGCGAACGGCAAGCGAGGAGAAATGTGCAAAGCCTGTCCCCCTGCCTGCGGTTGTCTGTCCGCATACGCCGATTCGAAGCGAGCCGGTGCAGTAATATCCTTCCCGCAGCGCAGCCGATGCCTGATACAGGGATGCTCCCGTTGCTCTCTGCAGGATCCTTACCAGTGTTTCCTCGTTTATCGGCATTGCCTCAAGCGGATGCTCTTCTCCGGCGTAAAACAGCGCCGGGCGATGACCGCAGCGCAGCCTGATTTCTTCCGGCAGAAAGCCTTTGTATCGTTCCATGGCCTGTACCAATTCCGCGGGCATCAATGCCATTGCCTCTTCAAAAGAATCCATTTTCTCACTTCCCGTGGACAATATATGAGACAGGCCGGGAATTATTCTTGAAACTTCACCGGTGATGTGCTATGATGCAACAAGACAAAGAAACACGGAGGTCCTCGTTTCATGGCTATGAAAATCATGTGGGCTGCCGCCATCTTTTTCGGCGGTTGGCTCTTCTTCTATCTCTTTGGCAGGCAGCTTGTGTTCAATTTCGCCGCTGCCTATCCGATGATCCGGAAAATGCGAGAGCAGGACAAGGAGCTCATTGCTCCGGGCGCTGATAAGTATACCAATATTTCGGTTCTTGTCTGCGTTATTGCGATAGCAGTCGTTGCAGCCATCGTGATCCGCTTCTGCCCGCTGTATCTCTCGATCAGCTGCGCCGTCGGCGCCGTTTCCGCGCTGCTGATGTATCTGCCTCATGCAAAGATCAGTGACCGCAGCACCTTTGATCTTTTCTGTTCCGCCTATTCCCGCTTTATTCCCGACGACGCTCTGCGTACTGCCATGTTCAACCGCAAGCCGAAGGAGATTCGCAAACGCATACGGGAAATGGGACTTGAGCCGAACTTTGTTCCGGCGTTTTCTGAATAACACTACCATACGACAAAAAGAGGTTCACGCTAAAACGTGAACCTCTTTTGTTTTCATTGTTTTACTATGCCGCGATCAAAACGAAGGACGGGAGAAGCACAAAAAACACATACCCCAAAAGGGAAAAGAAAAGATATTTTCTGCGGCTGAACACAGCCGCAAATTCGCGAATAACCGCGCTAGGCCAATAATACGCCGCAACGGGAGAACCGTATCCCTTGCAGCGGATTCCCAATTCCTTTGCCGTCAAAAGGCAGCGATACAGGTGGTAGTTGCTGGTCACAAGCGCAAGCTTCTTTTCTGGGCCGGTGTCGATCATTTGCACGGAAAAAAGAAGATTCTCTTTCGTTGAGCGGCTTTTCTCCTCCTGGAGGATATGATCCTCGGCAACACCTTTTTTCAGAAGATAATCCCGCATGGCTGCCGCCTCGCTTACCGTCTCATCGTCTCCCTGTCCGCCGCTGACCACGATCACGCCCTTTTCATTCCCCCGGTGATGCAGCGAGGCTGCCAGATCAAGGCGGCCGGAGAGGATCTTTGAAACCCGATCCCCATGAATCAGCGCACAGCCATGGACGATCAGGGCATCAAAGTTCTCTTTTCGCATCAGAAGCGGCAGAAAAAGATCGTACAGCACAAAGCCCAGCATGAGGATCGAACCATACAGTACCGAAGCCCCGATAAAAAAGAACAGCCAGCTCTGGTTCGAATAAACAAGGCTTCCTCCGTTATAAATAAAAAGGAAAAATGATATCTCGCCCGCAGCAATGATGAATCCCAGCAAAAGTGAGAGAATATTGGACAGCCGCCCGGATTCGCGCCTGATCATCACGATCCCGTTCCAGATCAGCATGACAGGCACCAGAAACAGAATGAGAAGCAAGACAAGGAAGCCAATCAAAAGCGCCTGTGCCGCACCGTCGCCAAACAAAGCCGCGACAGCCGCCGCCGTGAGGACAAGATCAAAAAGAAGAAGGACAGCGTTTCCCAATCTGTAGGGGCAGCGCTTGCTCAAGCAGAAAAAGGAAAGCCAGCTCGCAGCTGTGACGGCAAGAAGGATATATGTTACTTTCGGCACACCGATTCCGCTCCTCCCTTGTTTCAAAACCGCATCGCATGTATGAAAGAAAAGACACCGAAAATGATTTTTCGCACAGCAGTTCATACACAAAAAGCCCTGTATTCAATGAGAATACAGGGCTTTTTGCTGGAGCTGGCAATGTGACTCGAACACACGACCTGCTGATTACGAATCAGCTGCTCTACCGACTGAGCTAT
>CAMHER010000016.1 GCA_946184215.1 uncultured Clostridia bacterium
GCCGATGCGCTCGAAGACATCACCTATATCAAGCGCAGCTACTCCATCCCGGAGAGCGCGCTCGTCGCCCCGCGGCCCGATCCCGCCCGCTTCGGCGAGACGGACGATCCCGCCGTCGTGCAGGCGGTCGTCGAGTCGGCCGCCGCGCTGCTGGGCGGCCAGAAGCTGGCCTGGAATCCGGACATCGCCTTCATGCCCGGCAGCACGATCAAATACTACTGCGACGAGACGATCCTGGTCATCGCCTGGAAGGAGGCGCTGGGCAACAGCGCCGTGTCCTTCGGCGAGATCAAGACCGCCGACGGCTCGCAGATCCGCCGCTATATCGTCAACAACAGCTACGGCTCGGACATGCAGCTCTATGCCTCGGACATGGCCCGGGACGTGAACGCGGTCATCGCGCTCAACGGCGATTTCTACGCCTTCCGCAAGATCGGCATCACCGTCCACGCCCGCCAGCTGTACCGCAACGCGGGCAAGACGCTGGACACCTGCTTCGTCACGGCGGGCGGCGATCTGATCTACGCCCACCGGGGCGAGCTGGACTCCGACGAGTCCGTGCGCCGCTTCATTGAGGAAAACAACGTGGTGTTTTCGCTCTCCTTCGGGCCGATCCTGGTGGAAAACGGCGAGCTGAAGAGCGCCGAGAGCTACGGCAATTACCCCATCGGCGAGATCAACAACATCTATTCCCGCTCCGGCATCGGACAGCTGGGCAAGCTGCACTATCTCATCGCCACGCTCGGCGAGCAGGGGCCCTACAACACCCGCGCGCAGCTTTACACCTTTGCTTCCTATATGGCCGCGAAGGGCTGCGAGAGCGCCTATGCGCTCGACGGCGGGCAGACCGCCACGATGATCTTCAACGGCTCGACCTTCAACCGGGTCGACTGGGACAGCGAGCGGACCATGAGCGACATCGTCTACTTTGCCACGGCAAAGGACAGCGGAGAGGGGGCGACGCCATGAACAGCGCCATGCTTGTCATCGGCTCGATGAGCCTGTATAAAAGCGCGCTCGTCATCGCGCTGGGCGCGGCGGCCTGTTTTGCGCTGATGTACGCGCTGTATATCTCCCACGGCGGCTTTGGCCCCGCGGCCTGGCTCTTCGCGGCGGCCGATATCGTGCTGAGCGTGCTCTTCTGCCGCTTTCTGCACTATTACTGCCACGTCGAGCAGTACGGCTCGTTTTTCAAGGCGATGGGGAACTATTCCACCGGCGGCTATGTGCTCGCCGGCGTCGTGCCGGCCGCGCTGGCGGCAGCCTGGATCGTCCGGCTCGCCGGACTGACGCAGAATCCCGCCCGGCTGCTGGACTGCTTCGCGCCCGGCGCGGTGCTGGCCGTGGCCTTTATCCGGCTCAGTGCGCTGTTCAACAGCACCTGCCGCGGCAAGATCACCGTGCGCACGCCCTTTTTCCAGCACCTGCCGCTCGCCGCGCCGGTGACGGCGTCCTCGGGCGCGGTCGAATACCGCTTTGCCACGTTCTTTGTGGAATTCCTGCTGCTTGCCGTCATGTTCTTCCTGGCGCTGCGCTTTTTCTTCAAGCGCCGCCGCAAGCCGATGAAGGCCGGGCAGAAGCGCGACGGCAACACCGCGCTCTATGCGATGCTGCTCGTCGCCGCGGTGGAGATGATCCTCGACTCCACGCGCTATGACTCGAGCTTTTTCCCCTTCAACGGCTTTATCAGCGTCGGCCAGATCGGCGCGGCGGTGTGCGTGCTCTCCGCGCTCGTCACGTGGTCGGTGCGCTCGGTGCGCGCCAACGGCCGGACGGCCTTCCACTGGGCGGTCTGGATCGGATGGTTTCTCGCGCTCGCCGTCTCGGGCGTCAGCGAGTATTTCGTCCAGCGCCACGGCGACTGGTATCTCGGCTGCTATGCCGTGATGGCCGTGGGCTGCTTCTTCATGGCCTGGCTGCCGGTGCAGATGTACAAGAGCATCTGCGCAAAGAAGAAGCGGCAGAGGAGCGAGGCATGAAGCGTTCGGAGATCAACCGCGCGCTGCGCGAGATGGAGGAATTCTGCCGCCGTGAGCGCTGTTATCTCCCGCCGTTTTGCTCCTTCACGCCGGAGGAGTGGCGGGAAAAGGGGCATGAATACGACGAGGTGCGCGACTGCGCGCTGGGCTGGGACATTACGGACTACGGTCTCGGCGATTTCGAGCGCGTCGGCTTTTCGCTCATCACGATCCGCAACGGCTGCCGCGAGAAGAGCGCGGAGTATCCCAAGGTCTACGCCGAAAAGCTGCTGTACCTGCGCCAGGGACAGTATTCGCCCAACCACTTCCACTGGGTCAAGACCGAGGACATCATCAACCGCGGCGGCGGCAACGTGCTGATCCGCGTGTACAACGCGCTGCCGGACGAGGAGATCGACCGGGAGAGCGATGTGACCGTCCGCTGCGACGGGCGGCGCTTCACCGTCCCCGCCGGGACGCAGATCCGCCTCCGTCCCGGGGAGAGCATTTCCATCCCCCGGCGACTCTACCACGACTTTACCGTGGAGGAGGGCACGGGCGCGGTGCTGCTCGGCGAGGTCAGCGAATGCAACGACGATAAGCGCGACAACCGCTTCAACCCGCCCGTCGGCCGCTTCCCGGCCATCGAGGAGGACGAGCCGCCCTACCGCCTGCTGTGCGGCGAATACCCGAAAGCCGAATAAAAAACGAACCCCGGGCCGAAAGACCCGGGGTTCATCGTCTCAAAACAACAATCTAAAATTTCATTGCTCGCGCACGTTCAGGCAGAAGCGGTTGCGCTCGACGACCGCGTGCTCGACGTCGAGCACATAGTCGATCTCCACGCTGCCGCCCTTTGCGCCGATATCGTGGCGGATGCGCTGGGTGGACATGCCGAGCGTCGCCATGCCGTAGGGCGTCTCGTACTGGAAGCGGTTCTTCTCGCCGCGGCGGAAGACCATGCGGCTGGTGATGCTGCCCGTGCGGTCGACGATGACCTCGTCGGGGCGGATCTCCACGCTCGTCCGCGTACCGGGCAGGCCGGTGACCTCGCTTTCCATATAGCTGAGATACCCCGTGCCGTCCTCATAGCTGTACTTGCCGTCGGTCGTAAAGTCGATGCGGTCGGGCTCGCTGTCCTCGAGACGGTGGATGCTGTTGATGCTGATGACAACGTCTTTCATGTCTTAAACCTCCATTGCCGGAACATGCCGCACCGCCGTCCGCGGCGGGCGGCCGAGAAAGAGCGAGGCGTGCGCGGTAAATTCCTCCGCGCTGCCGGAGGTGAAGAAGCGCTCCTCTCCCGCCGTGCCGCAGAGGTCGTTTTCGCGGAGATAGTCCGCGAGCTCGTGCGCCGCACAGTCAGCCGCGCCGATGAGCAGCACGCCGTCGCCGAGGCAGTCGCGGATGGCCTGCTCGATGAGGCCGTAGTGCGTGCAGCCCAGGATCAGCGAGCCCGCGCCGCGCTCACGGATCGGCCTTAAGTACTCGGCCACGGCCGCGCGCAGTTCGGCGTTGTCGGCGTCGTACTTCCCGCTTTCGATCAGCGGGACGAAAGCCGGGCAGGCGACGGGGATGATCTCGGCGCCGGGGCAGGCCGCCTCGAGCGAGCGCTGAAAGCCGCCGCTGCGGATGGAGGCGGCGGTGGCGATCACGCCGATGGGCTTTTGGGCGTGCCTGGCTGCCTCGCGCACCGTGGCGGAGATCACGTTGAAGCTGCGGATCTCATAGCCCTCCAGCACGTCCGGCGCGGTGGACGACACGGTGCCGCAGGCGGCCAGGATGGCCTTGACGCCCTTTGAGGCGACAAAGTCCAGATCCTGCCGCGCCATGCGCCGCAGCTCCTCCGCCGGGCGGGGGCCGTAGGGCATGCGCGCCGTGTCGGCAAAATATACGATATTTTCATGCGGCAGCTCCTTTCGCAGCGCCCGGAGGGCCGTCAGCCCGCCGAGGCCGGAATCGAAGATGCCGATCGGTCTTGTATCCATATGGTTCTCCCAATCAAAGCTGTTTTAATAATATAGCGCATTACGGTCTTTATGACAAGCAGTTTTTTCGTCGTGACCGCCGAGTGGAAAATTTGCTTGTACTCTGCTATAATAAGTATATAATAAGCAAAGCACCCAAAGGAGGGATGACCGTGAACATTGAACTGACCGACAAGGAATTCCGTCGGCTTTTGGATATGGTGTACATCGGCAACTGGATTTTGAACTCCGGCCGCGGCAACGACCGGTTCGAGGATTATGACCTGCTGCAGGAAAAGCTGTTTGCACTCTGCGCGCGAAACGGCATGCGCAGCCTTTCCCAGAACTGGCAGGGCCATGTTTTCCCCTCAAAGGCCTATACCGAGGGCGGCATCCACGAGGCGATCGCCGACTATGAGGACGCCGTGTTCTTCGACATTCTGGCCGAGGAGCTGGCGCGGCGCGACCTGGGGCTGGAGGACAGCGAGCCGGAGGATTATACCGAGCTGCAAAACCGCATGGACGAATATCTGGACGAATTTGATAAAAACGGGCTCGGCGCCGTGAGCGTCGACCTGTAAAAAGGAGCAGACATGCACGACGATCTGACACGCGAGGACATCAAAAAAATGCAGGAGGAGCTGGACTATCGCCGGCTCAAGCTGCATCCGGAAATACTGGAGGAGGTCAAGCGCACCCGCGCCTTCGGAGACCTGAGCGAAAATTATGAATACAAGGCCGCCAAGCAGGCGCAGCGCGAAAATATGAGCCGCATGCGCTATCTTGAGGGCATGATCAAGTCCGCCCACGTCATCTCCGACCGCTCCGGCGCGGACGAGGTGGGGCTGTTCGACCGGGTGGAGATCTATATGCCCGAGGATGACGAGACCGATGTGATCCGCGTTGTGACGACCGTGCGCTGCGACCCGCGCAAAGGGCTGATCAGCAAGGAGTCGCCCTTTGGTCAGCAGGTGCTGGGCAAGCGCGTGGGTGACCGCTTCACCGTTCAGGTGAACGAGACTTACAGCTATGAGGCCGTCATCAAGTCGATCACAAAAGGCAGCGACGACGGCTCAGTCCCGCTCCTGGGATATTAGTTTTTAGATTTTGGTTTCCATATAACCATATAATAAGAAGGAAGTTCCTTCCGGAACTTCCTTCTTATTATTTCACGCTGCAAGCGAAGCGGAGGAAGGCGGCCTTGCCTTCTTCGTCGCGCTTGAACACGCCCGCGTGCTCCAGCACGGTTTTGAACACCTCGCCGACCTCTTTCTTCACGATCTCGTCGGCGTTTTCGGCGGTGAAGGTATAGCGCTTCTTCAGCTCCTCGGCCCAGGGGGCGTGCTTCTCGGTCAGCGGCGAGGCCATAAGATCCTCGCCGGAGGCCAGACGGCGGGCAAGCTCGCCCAGCTCGTCTTTCAGACGGGCGGGCAGCACGGCCAGACCCATCACCTCGATCAGGCCGATGTTCTCCTTCTTGATGTGATGCAGCTCGGTGTGCGGGTGGAACAGACCCAGGGGGTGCTCCTCGGTCGTGAGATTGTTGCGCAGCACCAGATCCAGCTCGTACTCCTCGCCGCGGCGGCGGGCGATCGGCGTGATGGTGTTGTGCGCCTCGCCGTCGGTCTCGGCATAGATCGAGACGCTCTCGTCCGTGTAGCCGCGCCAGGCGGTGAGGATCCGGTCGGCCAGCTCCTCGAGCCGTTCGCGGTCGGCGCAGGTGAGGCGGATCACGCTCATCGGCCAGCGGACGATGCCCGCCCTGACGTCGTCAAAGCCGGGGAAGGACAGCTTTGTCTCCACCTCGGCGCGGGCCATGGCAAATTCATAGTTGCCGCCCTGGAAGTGGTCGTGGCTGAGGATCGAGCCGCCGACGATCGGCAGATCGGCATTCGAGCCGATGAAGTAGTGGGGGAAGAGCGTGACGAAGTCGAGCAGGCGGCGGAAGGCCGTGCGGTCGATCTTCATCGGGCGGTGCTCGGAGCAGAGCGCGATGCAGTGCTCGTTATAATAGACATAGGGGGAATACTGCAAAAACCAGTCCTCCCCCGCGAGCTTGATCGGGATCAGGCGGTGGTTTTCACGCGCGGGATAGTCGGCGCGGCCGGCATAGCCCTCCGCCTCGCGGCAGAGCTGGCACTTGGGATAGCCCGAGGGCCTGGCGCTGCGCGCCGCGGCGATCGCGCGCGGGTCCTTTTCCGGCTTGGAGAGGTTGATGGTGATGTCAAGCTCGCCGTATTCGGTGGGCGCCTTCCACTTGCGGTCCTTGGCGATGCGGTAGCGGCGGATATAGTCCGTGTCGCAGGAAAAGCGATAGTACCAGTCCGTCGCCGCCCGGGGGCTTTGGGCGTAAAGAGCGCGGAAGCGCCCGATCGTCTGCGAGGGCCGCGGCGTCAGCACGCCCATCAGACGGGTATCCATCAGATCCCGGCTTGTAATGCCACCGTCGATCACGCCGCGCGCCGCGGCGTCGTCCAGGATGGCTTTTAAGATCTCCTCCAGGCTCTGGCCCGTCGCCTCTCCCGCCGGCTCATAGCCGTCCAGGCCGAGAATGTCCAGCAGACGGTTGCGCGCCCAGACGGCGTCTGTCTCCTCGATCAGTCCCTTTTCCAGACCGTAGGCGACCAGCGCGCCGATTTCATCATAGATCATGGCAATTTCTCCCTTATTCTGACGTTCGACGCCATTATAGCATAGCGCCTCCAGCGTGGCAAGGCGGAAGTGGCGCCCTGCATACGGCGAAAAGTTTGCGCTATTCGATTGTATCTTTTCTTTGAATATGATATAGTAACAGAAACATCGAAAAGCTTCGTTTCGGAGGATAGACGGAAATGGAAATGACTGCGGCGGCCTCGTGGCTGATGAGCGCCTTCTCAGGCCTGGATCTGGGGATTCTGAGCCTGCTTCACACCCTTTCCGAGCATGCCGGGGGGCTTCTTACCCCGCTGGCAAAGCTTGTCACGCTGCTGGGCGAGAAGGGCATTTTGTTCTTCCTGCTCTCGCTGGTGCTGATGTGCTTTGCCAAAACCCGCCCGCTGGGCGTGTGCATCTTCGGCGCCGTGTGCTGCGGCGCGCTGATCACCAACATTCTCCTCAAGGATTGGATCGCGCGGCCGAGGCCCTTTGAGACGCTCTCGGTCTACCGCGACTGGTGGCAGTCGATCGGCTCGCCGGCCGAGGACGGTTTTTCCTTCCCCTCCGGCCACGTCACCGCCGCGGCGGCGGGCATGGGCGCGCTGTGCTTCATGAAAGGGAAACGCTGGATCTGGCCCTCGGTGGGCGTGGTGCTGGTGATGATGCTCTCGCGCAACTATCTGATGGCCCACTTCCCCAGTGACGTCATCGCCGCTGCCGTCATCGGCGTGTTCTCCGCCTGGGTCGCCTGTCAGATCACCGGATTGATCTTCGCCTTCTTCTCCTCCCGCAAGAAAGGGGACCGGCTGGCCGATTTCGTACTGCACTACGACCTGCCGCTGCCCACATGGCTGACCTATAAGGGAAAACATTAAACAGAAAAAACCGGCCCCAATGGCCGGTTTTTTTCATGCTTTATTCTCCCCGTACGTAATAATCCGTTTTCTCGGCCAGGAAGGCCGCCATCGCCGCTCCCCGCTCCTCGAACAGTTTGCTGACGCGGCCGCGGCCGAAAACGAATGGGTCGATCCAGCGCTTCTTCGCCCGGATAAGCCGCCAGCCATCCCGGCCGTCCTCCCGCTCTGCGCGCTCGGTGCGCGACAGGGCGCGGAAGGCGCGCCAGCGTGCGGCAAAGAGCGCGTCGGCGCAGAGCTTTTCGAGCAGCGCTTCCTCCCCTCCCTCCAAGTCCGACGCCGTCAGCACACCCGCGTCGAGCGCGTCCCGCAGCAGTTCGGCGAGCATTTCCATGGCGTAGCGATCGGCATCACAGACGTAGATTTTCGAGCAGGAAAGCGCTATGTCGGCAAAGCGGGCCGCCCGCTCCGGGGTATGGAAGCACAGCTCCGCCTCCCCCTGTTCATTCACGCCGGGGGCGATATCCGCAAACAGCGCCGCGAGCTCCTCCTTTGCCGCAAGGCTGAAGTTGACGGCGTTGCCGATCGTGTACTCGAGCCGGTCGGCCGAGAGGCGCGGGGCGTCGTTGTCCGCGATGGGGTAGCGGTGATAGTCCTCGACGTCCTCTGCCGTGAGGCCAAGTTCGGAGAGGATCGCGCCGATCTCGGCGCTTTGGCGGATGATTTGCGCCGTTCCCTCTTCGGTCGCGGTCTGGTCAAGATAATCCCCTCGCAGGAAGTCCACCGCGTGGGCGAAGGGCGGCGTGGCGATGTCGTGCAAAAGCGCGCTCGCGCTCTGCGCCGCGTCGGCGGTAAAGCGCCAGACGATCAGCGCCGCGCCGAGACTGTGCTCGTATCGGGTATAGCGCGCGATGCCGCGAAAGCGCGGAAAGGACGTGTACTCGCAGCCGCAGTTCATCCCCACGCGCCGCAGCCGCTGCATCGGCGGCGTTTCGGCAAGGCGCAGGAGAAAATCCGGCGCCTTTGTTTCATAGATGGCGTGATAGTTCATCGCTTTCCAAGCTCCCAGAAGGCCACGGCGCTGGCCGCCGCCACGTTGAGCGAATCCACCCCGTGGGCCATCGGGATCATGACCGTCCAGTCACAGTGCGCGATCGTGCTGCCAGCCAGGCCGTCGCCCTCGGTCCCCAGTACGACGGCGAGCTTTTCGCACGCGCGCAGCTCGGGCGCGTCCAGGCGCAGCGAGTCCTCCCGCAGCGCCATTGCCGCCGTGCGGAAGCCCAGGGCGCGCAGCGTCTGCGTCCAGTTCTCCTCTGCCGGGAAATACGTCCAGGGCACCTGAAAGACCGTGCCCATGCTCACGCGGATCGCCCGGCGATAGAGCGGGTCGCTGCCCTCGTCGGTGAGCAGCACGGCGTCCATCCCCAGCGCGGCAGCCGAGCGGAAGATCGCGCCGATGTTCGTCGGATTCATCACGTTTTCAAGCACGGCGACACGCCGCGCGCCGCGGCAGACCTCTTCCACAGCCGGCAGCGCGGGCCGCCGCATCGCGCAGAGCATCCCGCGCGTGAGGTGAAAGCCCGTCAGAGAGCACAGCACCTCCTCCGGCGCGGCATAGACCGGGACGCCGGGGCAGCGCGCGATGAGCGCCGCGCCCTTGCCGGTGACGTGCTTCGTCTCCATCAGGAAGGAGACCGGCTCACAGCCGCCGTCGAGCGCCCGCTCGATGACGACAGGGCTTTCGGCGATGAAAAGCCCCTGGGCCGGGTCGCGGCGGCAGACGAGCTGGTTTTCCGTGAGACGGGCGTAGACGTCCAGCTCCGGGGCGGAAAAGTCGTTGATTTCGATGATCGTGGCCATAACAAGCTCCTGTGAATGGATTCGCCTTATTTTACCGCAGCGGAGAGACGCGCGCAAGGGCGCGTTTTTCCGCTTCCCGGGCAGCGTCTGGCGGCTTACAATTTGTTCCAAAAGTGCCTGTTTTCTTCAAAAAAGCATTGACGGCGCCCTGTTTGGGGAATAAAATTGACCCATCAAGCAAAAGGAGTTGATCCTATGGCCGGACCGGGACGGGGGCTCGGCCCCCGCGGTTTTCTGACCGACGAAGAGAAAAAGAACATGCCAAAGGTCAGCGGCGCGCTGTTGGGGCGGATCCTGGGCTATCTCAAGCCTTACGCTCTGCAGTTCCTGCTGGTGTTTGTGACGATCCTGCTCTCGGCCGTGGTCGGCCTGCTGCCGAGCATCATCACCGGCCGCATCGTCGACGAGGCGCTGGTGGGGAAGAACATGCGTCTGCTCGTGCAGCTGCTCGTCATGGCCTTTGTCACGCTGACGGCCTCGCAGGTGATCTCGGTGCTGGAGAGCTATATCAACGCCTGGATCTCCCAGCGCATCATCTTCGACATGAAGAACCAGATGTACGACCATCTCCAGCACATGCCCCACGCGTTTTTCACCTCGGAAAAGCAGGGCGACATCATCACCCGCATGAACACCGACATCTCCGGCGTCAGCACCGTGATCTCCGGGACGCTGTCGAGCATCGTTTCCAACGTTGCGACGGTGGTGACCACGCTGGTGGCGCTCTTTACCATGAGCTGGAAGCTGGCCATTGTCGGCATCGTCGTGATCCCGCTGCTGATCCTGCCGACGAAGAGCGTGGGAAGGCGGCGCTATCAGCTTTTGACCGACTCCCAGGCGAAAAACGACGAGATGAATCAGCTGATCAACGAGACGCTCTCGGTCTCCGGTTCGCTGCTGGTCAAGCTGTTCACCCGTGAAGGGCGGGAGTATGAGCGCTTTGTCGCCGTGAACGAGGAGGTCACGCAGCTGGCGCTCAAAGAGCAGAACAGCGGCCGTTGGTTTCGCGTCGTGATGGGCATGTTCACCCAGCTCGGCCCGCTGCTGATCTATTTCGCGGGCGGCTATCTCATCATCTCCCACGCCGACCTGGGGCTGACCGTCGGCACGATCACGGCCACGGTCTCGCTGATCAACCGGCTCTACCGCCCGGTGGAGAGCCTGCTCAACATCCATGTCGACTTTACCCGCTCGCTGGCGCTCTTCACGCGCATCTTCGCATACTTTGACATGCCAAACCCCATCCAGTCCCCGGAAAACGGCAAAAAACCCGACGTGACGGACGCCGACATCGTCTATGAGCACGTGCGCTTTTCCTATGACCCGGAGAAGCCGCTTCTCACCGACATTGATTTCACCGTTCCGGGCGGGAAGATGTACGCCATCGTCGGGCCCTCCGGCTCCGGCAAGTCCACGGTCGTGAACCTGATCCCCCGGCTCTACGATGTGCTGGGCGGACACGTGAGAGTGGCGGGCGTGGACGTGCGGGACTTCGACCTGAGCTATCTGCGCTCGCAGATCGGCGTGGTGACACAGGACAGCTATCTCTTCAACGGCACGATCCGGGAAAACCTGCTCTATGCCAGGGAGGACGCCACCCAGGAGGAGCTGGACGCCGCCTGCCATATTGCGAACCTCTCGGACTTTATTGCCAACCAGCCCGAGGGGTATGAAACCGTCGTGGGCAACCGCGGTCTGAAGCTCTCCGGCGGGGAGAAGCAGCGGCTTTCGATCGCCCGCGTGATTTTAAAGGATCCGAAGATCCTGATTTTAGACGAGGCGACCAGCGCGCTCGACTCGATCACCGAAAACGCGATCCAGGAGGCGCTGGAGGCGCTGATGGAGGGGCGGACCAGTATCGTCATCGCCCACCGGCTTTCGACGATCCTGAAGGCCGACCGCATCCTTGTGGTCAAGGACGGCGTGATCGCCGAGAGCGGCACGCACGAGGAGCTGCTGGAAAAGGGCGGCACCTACCGCGAGCTGTACGAGACCCAGTTCCGCAAGATCCTGGAAATGGAGGGGGACAAATAAAATGAAAATGGAATACCGCCAGGTTAAAGAGCGCGTGGAGAAGGAATCCGCGGCCCTCAAGGGAATCGTGATCAAGACGGGAATCGGCATGCTGATCGGTCTTATCGCCGCGATTTTCCTCTTCCGATGAGACGAAAAAAAGGAAGTACATCCATGCGGATGTGCTTCCTTTTTTATTCGCCCGGCTCATTCCGCCGCGTCCGCGCGGATGCGCTCCATGATGCGCACCATCAGCTCCGTGCGGGAGAAGGGCGTGATGAGAAAATAGCCGTCCACATACGGCGCCATGCGGCGGGCCAGTTTTGCCGAGATCTCGACGGCAAGCTCCTCGCCCCGCGCGCGGTCGGCATTTTCATAGCGCGCAATCGTCTCCTCGTCCACGCGAATGCCCGCGATCTCGCTGTTGATGAACAGCGCGTTTCGCTGGCTGACGATCGGCAGGATGCCGCCGAGGAGCTTCCCTTTCAATGTCTTGCGCGCCAGGCGGAGGTTTTCGAGCGCCTCGTCGGTAAAGACGGGCTGCGTCAAAAAGCCGTCGGCGCCGTTTTCCTCCTTCTGCCGGGCCAGATCCAGCTGGATGGCAAAATTGCGCACGTTGACGTTCAGAGCGGCAAAGATATGGAACGGAGCGGGGAGCACGGCCCGGTTCATGCTGTCGACGAATTTGATGAGCTTTCGCGAGTTGAAGTTATACACGCTTTTGACCTCGTCGCGGCTGGCCGCCGGGACGGGGTCGCCCGTGACGAGCAGGACGTTGCCCACATCCTCGGCGCAGAGACCGAGCAGCAGCGCCTGGGTGGCGTTGAGGTTGCGGTCGCGGCAGGTGAGGTGCGGCATAACGCCCGCGCCGAGCTCGCGCTTGATCTTGCAGACCATCAGGCTCGAATCCATGCGCGCCCGCGCGATCGGGCAGTCGGCCACGGTGATCACGTCCGCGCCGCCGTCGCGCAGCGTACGCGCGCCCTTCATAAAGCCCTCCACATTCGCGCCCTCGGGCGGGTCAAGCTCGACGGCAAAGGGCTTACGCGTGCTGTCGCACAGCGCGTCCCAGAACGGGTCGTGCCGCAGCGCGGCCCGCTCCCGCTCGCGCTTCTGCGCCGGATAATCGGCGAGAGCGGGGGCCGGGGCGCGCAGCGCTTTTGCCGCCGCGGCCATATGCTCCGGCGTCGTGCCGCAGCAGCCGCCGAGGATCCTGGCGCCGCGGGCGTGCAGGATCGCCGTCTGCGCGGCGAAATAGCCCGGCTCGCCGTCGTAATAGGTGCGGTTGCCGCGCACGGTGGGATAGCCGGCATTGGGCATCACGGAAAAGAGGCCCTCGATCGGGCCGATCCTGTCCATCAGCTCGACCATCTGGCGCCCGCCGGAGACGCAGTTGAGCCCCACTGCGTCGATATAGGCGTCCTCCGCTGCGGCGCGGCACAGCTCGCCGATCAGGCGGCCGTCGCGCGTAAAGCCGTCCGGCTGCGCGGCAAAGGATACGATCACAAAGGCGTCGGGGTCCGCGGCCTTGATATGCGCGGCGATCTCGTGGAGATAGAGATCCGTCCCGATGGTTTCAAACAGGAAGTGCCGCGCACCGAGTGTGAGGAATTGATCGACGATGAAGTGGTATTCCTCCAGCAGATCCGTGTCGTCGCGCGCATCGATCGGGCCGATATCGGCAAAGACATAGGCGTCCTCGCCCGCGGCCCGGCGGGCGATCAGCCATCCCTCGCGGAGGATGGCGGCGCAGTCCTGCGGCGGGAAATTCTGGCGGTTTGCGCCGTAAGTATTTGTTTTTATCGCACGGCATCCCACCTCGAGATAGGCGCGGTGGATCGCCTCGATCTCGCCGGGCGCGCTGAGATTGGCCCACTCGCAGTCGCGGTGGCTCGTACGGTTGCGCGAGGCGTAATAGGTCCCCATGCCGCCGTCAAAGAGCAGCAGGCCGTTTTCGCGTATAAATGATCGGATCTCCTTCATCCCAGCACCTTCTTTGCGATATCCGCGCCCTGCTTGGCGTCTTTGGCGTAATAGTCCGCGCCGATCTCGGCGGCGTAATCCTCCGTCAGCACCGCGCCGCCGACCATGATCTTGCAGTCGTGGCCGCTTTTTCGCAGCGCGGTGATCGTCTCGGCCATGCTGGTCACGGTGGTCGTCATCAGCGCCGAGAGCCCGATCAGTTTGACGTTCTCGCGCACGGCGGTCTCCACCACGGTCTGGGGCGGCACGTCGTGCCCCAGGTCGATAACCGTGTAGCCGTAGTTCTCCAGCACCACGCGCACGATGTTCTTGCCGATATCGTGGATGTCGCCCCGGACGGTTGCCAGAATGATCTTGCCCTTGGAGACGGTCGCGCCGCCGCGATTGGCGATCCTTGTCTTGATCACCTCAAAGCCCGCGCTGGCCGCGCCGGCTGCCTTCATCAGCTGCGGCAGGAAGATCTCGCCCTTTTCATAGCGTTCGCCCACGCGGTCGAGCGCGGGGATGAGCAGCCGGTCAACGGCCGTAAGCTCGTCCATTTTCCCGAGCGCTTTTTCCGTCAGCGCGGCGGTCTCGGCAGTCAGCCCGCGCAGGATCGCTTCACCGAGGCTCAGCTCCGCGCCGTCCTTTACAGCGGGCGCGGCTTCGGCCGTGACGTTTGCAAAGCGGCGGATATAGTCCTCGCTGTCCTTATCCTCGCCGGAGAGCACGCGGAAGGCAGCGATGGCGTCCATCACGGCGCTCTGGTTGGGGTTGACGATGGGCAGATCGAGCCCGGCGTACAGCGCCTGGGTGAGGAAGCTGACGGTGATGTTCTCGCGCGCGGGCAGTCCGAAGGAAATGTTGCTCACGCCGAGCACGGTGCGCAGCCCCAGCTCCTCCTTCACCGCACGCAGGGCGCGCAGCGTTTCGGCGGCCTGACCCTGCTGGGCGGAGACCGTCAGCGTCAGGCAGTCGATCAGCACGTCCTCTTTCCGGATCCCATAGGACAGCGCGGCGTCCAGGATCCGCTTCGCGATGGCGACGCGGCCCCGCCAATCCTGCGGGATGCCGTTTTCATCCATGCAAAGCCCGACGACGGCGGAGCCGTATTTTTTGCACAGCGGCAGGATCGCGTCGAGCACCTCTTTTTTGCCGTTGACCGAGTTGACGACGGCCTTGCCGTTGTACGCCCGCAGCCCGGCCTCAATGGCGCGGGGATCGGACGAGTCGATCTGCAGCGGCAGATCCACCGCGCCCTGCAGCGCCTTGACGGCGCGGCGCATCAGTTCCGGCTCGTCGAGCCCGGGCAGCCCCACGTTCACGTCCAGGATGTCCGCGCCGGCGTCCTGCTGTTCGACGCCCCGCGCGACGATATAATCGATATCCCCTTCCCGCAGCGCCTGCTGAAAGCGCTTCTTGCCGGTGGGGTTGATGCGCTCGCCGATCACGCGCACGCCGTTCAGCTCGACGGCACCCGTGGAGCCGCACACCCCGCCGCGGACCGTATCGCGCCGCGCTGCGGGGCGGACGCCGGAAAGCGCTTTGGCCGCGGCGCGGATAAAGACCGGCGTCGTGCCGCAGCAGCCGCCCAGGATACTCGCGCCCTTCTCCGGGGCTTTGGCAAGCTCCGCGGCAAATTCCGCTGGCGTGATGCGGTATTCTCCGGTGGCCGGGTCGGGCAGACCGGCGTTCGGTTTCAGGATCAGCGGAAGATCCGTCCATCTGCGCAGTTCCTCCACCAGCGGGAGCAGTTCCTTCGGCCCGAGGCTGCAGTTGAAGCCCAGGGCGTCCACACCAAGGCCGGTAAGCGTCAGCGCCATCGCGCCCACCGTCACGCCGAGGAAGCTGCGCCCGCTCGCTTCAAAGGTCATCGTCGCCCAGACGGGCAGATCGCAGTTCTCCTTTGCGGCGAGGACGGCGGCGCGCATTTCGCCCAGGTCGCTCATCGTCTCGATGACAATGAGGTCCGCCCCGGCAGCGGCGCCGGCCGTGACGATCTCGCGGAAGATATCATAGGCCTCCTCAAACGAAAGATCGCCCAGCGGCTCTGTCAGGCGTCCCGTCGGGCCGATGTCCAGCGCCACCCGGACGCCGTCGAAGCCCTCGGCCGCCCTGCGCGCGCAGCGCACGCCCGCCGTGACAAGTTCTTCCACGTCGTATCCGCAGCCCGCAGCCTTACAGCGGTTTGCGCCGAAGGTGTTGGTATACAGTACCTTTGACCCGGCCTCGGCATAGCGGCGCTGTATGGTGGAGACGGTCTGAGGCTGCATGACGTTCCAGACCTCCGGAAGCTCCCCGAGCGGCAGCCCGGCCGCCTGGAGCATGGTCCCCATGCCGCCGTCGAGCAAAATGATTTCAGTTGGATCCACAGCTTTTGCCCTCCTTTCGCCAGGCGCAGTCCTCCCGCATGCCGCAGCTCTCGCAGCCGCCCGCGCGCTTTGGCTGCGGCCGGTCGGAGACGCCGATGAGCGCGGTAACGCTCTTTTGCGGGATCATCAGCGCACTCTCCGACAGCGTCACGCCGATGCGGCGGCTGACGTCCAGCACGCGGAAGAGCGCGCGCTGGTCGGAAAGAGGCATATCCCCGTAGCCGGGGGAGAAGCGGTCGGTCAAAAAGCGGGGCGCCAGTGTCTCGGCGAGGTCGCCGCAGAAAATGTCGCAGACGCGCTCGACAGCGGCGCTGCCCGCGGCGTCAAGGATCACGGCCTCGGCCATGTCCCGTCCCGCCGCACGGCGGATCAGCGCCTCCGCCTCCGCGCCGAGCGTCGCGGCGAGTAAAACCACGCTGTCGCAGTCGGAGAGGAACGCGCGGATATCCTCGCCCGCGGGGCGATAATCCGTGCCCGCGAGCGTCCCGTCCGCTTCGAGAGAAAAGAGCCGCCAGACAAGACGCGGGCGCGCCGTTTGCAGCAGCAGCGTCTCGCAGCGGTCAAGCTCCGCAAGGCTCTCCCCGCCCAGCTCCCCGCCGCGATAGCGCAGATACCGCAGCGTTTCGCCGCGGGGGATGCGATCGAGTCTCGCCTCCATGGGTTCTCCCTCCTTTTTGCATTCAGTAATAATGTTTTATTATATAAAATCGCCGCGAGGCTTGTCAATTCCTCAAGAAAAGAGGGAACTGCGAAGCAGTTCCCTCTTTTTCTTTCGGGCGATCAGGTCAGAAAATCGCGGAGCTTTTTCGAACGGGACGGGTGGCGCAGCTTGCGCAGAGCCTTGGCCTCGATCTGACGGATACGCTCGCGGGTGACGTTGAATTCCTTGCCGACCTCCTCGAGCGTGCGGGTGCGGCCGTCGAGGATGCCGAAGCGCAGCTCCAGCACCTTTTTCTCGCGGGGGGCCAGGGTGTCCAGCACCTCCTCGAGCTGTTCGCGCAGCAGCGAGAAGGACGCGGCCTCGGACGGCTCGGAGGCTTCTTCGTCCGGGATAAAGTCACCCAGGTGGGAGTCCTCTTCCTCGCCGATAGGCGTCTCCAGCGACACCGGCTCCTGGGCGATCTTGAGGATATCGCGCACCTTGTCCACGGGCATGCTCATCTCGGCGGCGATCTCCTCGGCGGAGGGATCGTGGCCCAGCTCCTGGAGCAGCTGACGGGAGACGCGGATGGTCTTGTTGATGGTCTCGACCATGTGGACGGGGATGCGGATCGTGCGGGCCTGGTCGGCAATGGCGCGGGTGATGGCCTG
>CAMHER010000017.1 GCA_946184215.1 uncultured Clostridia bacterium
CTGTCAAACGATGCACCCCCCTACGGGCTATCGCTTGACAGTATCTCCGTGCTTTGCCAAACTCGCTTTTTGCGGCATACGGATGACAACGCCACCTTGCACCCCTGTGTTTTCATCCATGACTCTGAAATCTGAAACCTTCCAGCTTTTCTGTTCTGAGCGCTGTCAGTTCCTCCGTGCCCAGAATATGCCAACTGTCCATCTTCATCCGCAAGACTTCTCTCCAGCTTGGATTACAGCTTTTTGGCAAAATCCCTGATTTCGTTCATCTTGCTGTCGGATTTGTTCTCATCGCCATGTGCGGTAATGACGCCAGCATTTTCCATGTTGACATAGGCGGTAAAACCTTTGAACTGGGCAATCGCCGCATCGTAAACTCCCGGCGAGTGAGAGGACAAAAGCAACGCACCCTTCTTGGCCTTGAGGGGCTTTCCGATGCAGTAAAGCCTTTGAATCGCAGCCTCCATCTGAGCCGACATGACGAAATAGTAAATCGGGGATGCGAAAACGATCATGTCTGCCTCTTTGTAGGCCGGTAATATCTTTTCAAAATCATCCTTTTGCACGCAAGCGCCCTCGCCTTTGGTATGGCAGTATTCACAGGCCATGCATCCCGCGATCTTCATGCGTCCGACCTGGTATTCCGCCACTTCATGACCGGCGGCTTTGGCTCCCTCACGGAATGCCTGTACCATAGCGGATGTGTTTTCTTTCCTCGGACTTCCGTTAAAAACTGCGATTTTCATTGTGTACCCCCCTAAAAATGATAATTCTGCTTTATTATTTTACGCCATATCCCTTCTTTCCTGCAACAAAAAAACGCACAGCCGAAGCCGTGCGCATCATTTGTTTTATATGCGAATTTCCGTGCCGTCCTTGAATGTAACGCCAATGTCTCCTTTGCCGTAAACCGTCATACATTCGACCAGCGTTCCCCATAGGCCCTCGTCGAACTCCGTCAATGCTGCATCCCGTTGTTTTATCGCCTTGTAGAAGGTTGCCAGCGTCTCTGCCGTGACTCGTTTCGCATGTATGGCTTGAACCGTCTCGTCGTGTTTGGCCTTCACTTCCTCGTAGCGTCTGACCAATTCGTCATACCGCTTGCCATATTCCTCTTGGTTCTGCGCGACTCGGGCGTTCTCGCTGATGCAGTTCTGCACCATATCTGCCACCACTTGCATCTCATTCGTCAGATTCCGTTGCTCGGCTTCGAGAGTGGCCGTGTCGCAAATTCGTGCCCGAACAGCCAGGAGGTTATCCAGCAACGCCTTCTTGCCGTCAAAGAGCTTATTGAACGCCCTGACGAAAGCTGTCTTGATTTCCTCCTCCGTCAAATGGGGCGTCGAGCATTTCTTGTCGCCAGCGAATTTGTGATTGCATTGATAAACAACGCGGCGATACTTGTCTGTACTGTGCCACACCTTGGAGCCGTACCAATGCCCGCATTCCCCGCATTTAATGTGGTTGGCAAAGACAGTGATGCCGCTATAGCGTTTTCCGATCCTGCGCCGCTCGATTTCCGCCTGCACAAGGTCGAAGGTCTCCGGCGGGATGATGGCCTCATGATTTCCCGTCACGTAATACTGCGGCACTTGCCCCTCGTTCCTGACTTGCTTTTTCGTCAGGAAATCCACGGTGTAATTCTTTTGAAGAAGCGCATCGCCTTTCATCTTCTCATTCGTGAGGAGGCTTTGAATGGTTCGCGGGTACCATCGTTCCCCTCCTGTGGGAGACTTGATGCCGCGCTTCATAAGTTCCCGCCCGATGGCCATATAGGAAAGCCCTGAAAGAAACAGTTTGTAGATGAGCCGCACGATTTTCGCCTGCTCTGGATTAATCACAAGATTGCCGTCCTCTCCCCGGTCATATCCGAGGAAATGCTTGAATGGGACGGTAACTTTACCGTCTGCGAAGCGTTTTCTGTGTCCCCATGTGGTGTTCTCCGAAATGCTTCGCGCTTCCTCTTGGGCAAGGCTGGACATGATCGTGATCAAGAGCTCACCCTTGGCATCGAATGTCCAAATGGACTCTTTCTCGAAGTAGACCTCCACGCCGTTTTCCTTCAACTTTCGGATAGTCGCGAGGCTGTCCACGGTGTTCCGCGCGAAACGGCTGACGGACTTCGTGATGATGAGCTGGATTTTCCCGGCGAGGGCGTCCGCCACCATCCGCTTGAACCCTTCCCGATGCTTGGTGTTCGTCGCCGTGATTCCCTCGTCCGTGTACATCCCGGCGAATTCCCAGTCTTCGCGGCCTTTGATGTAATTCGTGTAATAATCCACTTGCGCCGCATAGCTGGAAATCTGGTCTTCATGATCGGTGGAGACGCGGGCGTATCCCGCCACTTTGCGTTTTGTCCTGCTGTCAATCGGAGCCGCCGTAAAGCGGCTGATGGTCGCCGGGATGGTGGTCACTGTTTTTGGCATTTCCCATTCGCCTCCTTCCAAGCAATGTACTCGTTGAAGCCCATGCCTGTCCCTTTCCTGCCGCCACTGCAGTTGTACTCGCTCCACACGGCTTTTCGCTCCGGCGTCCAGCAGTCTCGCTTCGCCGTGCTTCTCCATGTTACCGTTTTCTCTCGCCCGTCCTTGAAATGAAAGACGAGGATGCCGTTATCTGGGACGATGACGAAATCAACCCGTGCAGCGAAAGCATCCTCATCAAATTCCGACGTCTCCATTGCTTCGGCACATGCCTGCCGAAGACATCGCTCAGGTATATCTTTTATGGAGCAATGGCCTAATGCGCCTTTTCGCGTGCCGCACTCCCAGCTGACGATTTCATCACCCAGTCGGGAAATTTTTGCTCTGTTTTTCCTCACATTCCGCATGAGACTTTTCCCGCATTGGCCGCACTTAATTTTTCCCGTGAAGCAAGTAATGTTCAAGGACTTGTTGGCAAGAGCTCCGAGTGCTTTTCTTCGCGCCATCTCCCGTTGCACATAGTCGAAGGTCTCCTTATCGATAATGGCTTCATGGGTATTCGCGACAAAGTACTGCGGCAATTCGCCACGGTTCTTTTTGCGCTTATGCGTCAACGGATTTTCAATGTACTCTTTTTGAAGCAGCAGATTGCCCGTGTAAGTGACGTTCGTCAAGATTACCTTTATATTGGAATCCACGAAACGACAGCCTTTCACAGTCTTGATTCCCTCGGCAGCAAATTCCCGCTCCGTCTCCAGCCTTGATTTTCCATCGAGGAAGTTCTGGAAGATTCGCTTCACAACAGCGGCTTCCTCGGGGATGATGACAAGATGGTCTCCATCCCAGCGATAGCCCAGCAATCTCGGCCGCCCGTTTGGGATTCCGCACTCGAAGCGTTTTCTCGTTCCCCATTTGACGTTGTTGGAGATGCTGATGCTTTCCTCCTGGGCGAAACTGGCCAGGATCGACAGCATGACCTCGCCGCTGGCTTTGAGGGAGCTGATGTTTTCTTTCTCGAAGCGCACCTCCACGCCGATGGATTTCAAATGACGTATCGTTTCCAACAGGTCGACGGTGTTCCGGGCAAAGCGGCTGATGGATTTCGTCAAAACGATGTCTATCTTGCCCGCCTCACAATCTCCAATCATCCGCAGGAACTCAGCACGTTTCTTGGTGCTTGTGCCGGAGATGAATCTGTCAGCATAAACGCCCGCGTATTCCCATTCCGGATTCCTTTGGATCAGATTGCTGTAATGGCTGACCTGCGCCGAAAGGGAATGGTTCAGCCGGTCTGTCTCCATCGAAACGCGGGCGTAAGCGGCGACGCGCTTTTTCCGTTGAATCTGCGGAGCGGTCGGTTCAATCCTCTCAATCTTCCGCATGATTTCGACCTCCTTTCTACCGCTATATCTATCACTCCGCTTCCGCGCTAAGTCAACGATATATCGGAGAATAGTGTGCCGAGGGCGGGCTTATATTTTTCCCTCATCATCCGCTCGGCTTCAAGGTAATCCTTGCAGGAAAGGACGCCCTTCTCCCAAAGGGAGCGGAACATCCTCATGGCGGATTGGTACGCCGCTTCCCGTTCCAACGCTTCACGAGACATGGTCGTCTCCAAATCTGTCCGCAATGTAACAGGCATGGCAGCAGTATTTCCTGCCAGCCCTGCCGTGAAACGGTTTCCCGCAACGGGCGCAGACGGCGTTTTCCTTCATCAGCCCGGTATGGCCGTTCCACCACTTCCTTCGGCATTTGTCGGAGCAGAACTTCTTTTCCCGCCGCCCCGGATTCTGCGTCACCGGCTTGCCACACATCGGGCAGATATGTTCGCCCTGCCGCAACTTGGTGACACTCCGATTTCGGCGGCAGTATGATTTTATCGTGTTTTCCGAAATACCAAGCTCCTTCGAGATTTTCCCATATCCTGCGCCACTCTTCCTCAACAAGGCAATCGCGTTCTTTTGTTCTTCGGTCACAAGCGCCGTCCTCCATTCCGAGAAGAATATCCTCTCACTATTCCACTGGACAAAAAGAGGTCGGATGGCTCAAAGATAAAAATTTTCGTTTCGACACACTTTCGACACATAACCCATCTATACTACAGACAACGAAAAACAACACAACTTAAATTTCAGGAGGTTGAAGAAAATGAAAAAAATGATGTTGGCAGCTATGGCGGCAATGGTGATCGGATCGACGGGGACGGCTCTGGCAGCGACGCCGGGAGCCGTGGACTACGGGAACAACACAACCCGCATCGAGACGAATTACGCGCACTGCGGCGGAGGATACCACCACGGGGATCGCGGCGAACGCGGCGGCTACGGCTGCGGCGGAGGCTATGGCGGCGGGTACTGCTGGGGCAACGAAAACAACGAAGGCTGACAAGCGCAAAAAGTTGAGGTCAAAATTTTTGACCTCAAAAGCAAAAGACGGGCATCGGGGAAATTACTCCCAACGCCCGTCTTTTCTATTTCGCCGCACAAAAAATGACGGCAACCGCCGCCAGCACGTATGCTATATTCCTTTGCCGCTCAATGCGCCCTTCGTCCTTCGCTCCTCTTCTTCGTACTCCTGCAATAATCTGTTGGCATTCTCCAATGAGCTCGTCTGCTCGGTCAGCTCCTTCGATAGCCAGTCCAGCTTCACGCTGAGCATCCTCGAGTTCTTCTCGGACGCTTCCAATCTCGTCTCCGAGGCTTTCAGCATCTCCTGCAAGTTCCAGAGCTTCTCCCGCTGCCCGTCGTTCACGTTCGACAGCTCGCTCAAGTTCTCTTCCAAGAGCGTCAGCTCCGACTCCGTGATCTCGTACATCCTCTCCTGTGCTGATGCCGAGGCACAGCCCAAGAGCAGCACCGAGAGCAAAAACAGCAATGCCACAATACAAAGCCTTCTTAGAAATACCTTCCACATTCTCACGCCTCCCCAAGACAAAGATTGCCGTCAAACACCTGACCGTCTATTTCCCACGCGTCCGTAAACTGCCATATCGCCGTTTCCTCCCAATCGCAGTCCTCGTCCCACTGGGCGCACCAAATCGGAATGCCGACGAAAGCCTCCGTGTCGAGACGATTCTCCAACCAGTCGTAGCTGGCGTAAACGCCGCACTTGTAGCCTCGAACCTCGCAGACACTGGTGAAAGCGATGCACATATCCGTGAGCGTCTCGCTGTCCGTCACGCTGTATCGGCGTTTGTACCCGTCCGCGTCCTCCATATCGAACCACACGCCCATCGGGAGCTTGTCCATCGTCAGGCCGCAATCCTTCAGCGTGTCCACGAGGAAATGCGCCTCGCGCTCTGCCGCATCCGCGTCCAGCGCATAGCTGTAATAATAAACGCCGATAGCAAGTCCCGCGTCCAGCGCTCCGTTCACGTTTGCATAGAAGCGGCTGTCGAGATGCCTGTTCCCGTAGCCGAGACGGACGATAGCGAAATCCACGCCCGCCTCCTTAAGCGCCGGCCAGTTGATATGACCGTTGTTTTCCGACACATCGACGCCCTTTTTGCCCTTTATGTTTTCCAGCATCATCAAAGCCTCCCTTTCAATTTCTCAACGAGACGCGCAAGCGAATCCACACCCGCGTCGCTCAAATTCTCCACTACAGAAAGCGTCTCCGTGATGGCCATATAACTGACCATCAGATTCACCATCCATCCCGGCGCATGCAGCGTGGCCATCATCAAATCCACGAGGCAGGCCACGATTACGCACACGCCGTAAAGGAGCAGCTTGCAAAGCCCCTGTTCCTTCATCACGCGGCTCTCGATCTTGCCCGCCCGACGCGCGGCGGGAATCTTCCAAATCGACCGGAGCAGCGACGGATGTTCCTCGCCCTGCTCCACAAGATGCCTGTAACTGATGGCGATCCACCGCGTCAGGCAGTCAAGGAACACCAGCATCACAAAACACAAAAACAACATCGCGTGCTGATGCCCCGTCACCGTCAGAACGGCACTGGCCGTGGCCTTCACCCAGAAGTTGCCGAAAAAATTATTCGCCGACTGTGTCAGCGCATCGAAATCCATATGCATTTTTCATTCTCCTTCCGTTTCTTACAATTCTTTGATGTTCTCTGTCCACTTGTCGATCCTGTTGTAAATGGCAAAACGCTGATTCCTGCATAATCCCTTGCTATACCCTACCATAAGCGGTTCCAACCTCCTTTCTTTGATGAGATATAATCCGCTGTCCACATAATCCGGGTCTTCATAGCTCGGATTCGCGCCCACAGTGGTGAACATGTTTCCTATGAGAACATCCCGGTCAGCCACGCCCAAAAGGTATTCGTTATGACCGAGCTCACCGACCGTGAAATACATCCCCGCCACGAAATAATCCTCATAGATGATCTCGCCAGCGGAATTGTACAGCGTCACCCAAGATATACCGGGCAAATTGATCGTCCATGCCACATCAGGAATCGGATTCACGGTAAAGTAAAATCCGTCTTGGCAGGGAAATCTTATGCCACTGAATCCTCCGTCATAGTAGCTCTTTCTCACCCCATCTATAATGACGCCGGACGTGGATGCAAGGAGTCTCTCGCCTCCCGGAGTGTAATAGTGGAGGGATGCCGCCATGCAGGTTCCCTTTAATCGTCCTTGTGTACATCCCGTCACAATCATGACCGCCCAATGGCTTTCATCCTCTATAAACGCCCAGTCGCAAATAGCGCCACAGGTTTTACTGGGAATATCGCGGGCAGATGTCGGATCCGCCGGTATAGTGGAATACAGCCCCTCGGATATGCTTTCGTCACTCCACACATGGTCGGAGCAATCTATGCTGTGGAGAAGTTCACCGTCAGCGTAAATTCCCGCCACATAATGCTGTTTTCCTGCTCCCTGCAAGTCTTTGAGTGAGCGGAACCCCTTGACTTCGTACAGTACGCCGTTTTTCTTGTTCGCTGCAATAGTATAGGAATCCACGTCATAGCGGTATTTCCAAGCATAGATCTCCTGACCGTTGTTCCATATGAGCCTATACCCCGGCCACCACACGGTTTCGACTTGCTCCAAGCCTTCTTTGTATGTGTAAAGATACTGCTGCCCAAGCAAAACTGGGATTCCGGGCATCTTTTCAGGCTCCATTGCAGCCGTTATTACAGCCGAGCCACCGCTCATGGAGTGATGTCCATAGACGCATCTGCCGTCTGTCCAAATGAGATCTCCCGGAGAGACGGCGGCGTTCCCGATACAGACGAGCCTTTTGCCGCCCGAATAGACATACCGTCCTTGCACCTTATCCGCTCTTACCCTGTACATCTCAATTCCCCACGATGACAGCTCGTCCATTCTCGGTGCGTTGCACCCAGACGGAATCACCCTCGTCAGAGGGAACGTCCACCGCCAAAGAAAAAGGATAGGCGCGGTTGCCTATCCTAACATTCTTCCCTTCGACGGTTCCTCTCTCCGCGCCGGGGATATTCTTTTTCCTCATGGCCTGTCGTACCACGGCGGCAAGGCCGTCCACTCCGTTCATCAATACCACCTCACCAGATTCAACTTTTGCTTGAGACTCCTTGGCGTCAGTTCCACATTATTGGACACAAGGAAATACTCTTTCCCGTCCAGCTTCACCCTCTCCGTAAAATCTACAACATGGGTGATATCCGGCACACCGTTCTTGACGTTTGCCACGATTTCCAGCGACACATCCTCCTGCGTCTTCCGGTTCAGCCATTCGATGGCTTTCGTCAGTTCACGCAAGAATTCGTAGCCCCTGACAGGAAATGAGGTATCAATGAGGGACGTGCCTTTCAGCGGAATTGGCTCGAATGGCGTTCCGAGACTGTTCGAAAGATGCCTGTTCATGGCATCTACCATGTACTGGCTGGCCTTGCCTCCGGGTGGGCCCTGCGAGAGACTGCTTCCCTGAAATTTCTTGTCCACATAGACCGAAGTCAGATACCAGCCGCCCCCGATGGGCGCATGATACGTCGTGCGGGTGGTCGTCTTGTTTTCCTCCGTCGTCTCGGTCGTCGTTTCGTCGTCGGTTTCGGTGACGTTCGAGTCCTTTTTTTCCGTATGCGTCACCTCTGTTTCCAGCATCAAATAGATGTCCTTCGCCGTCCGGTGATATTCGTACTCCGTTCTGATAGTTGTCCCGTCCTTGCGGGTACACATTTTAGAGACAAGGTATTCCCCGTCGTAGCGGTAGTCCGTTTCATCGCCATTGTTGCTCTCATGGATAAGGTAACCTCCCGCATAACGCAGATAGACTTTCCCCACGCCGATAACGCCGGAGAAGGGTACTGGGGAGTCCTCTCTGTCGCTTTGCGCACTCCGTCGAGGATCGTAATCATCGTCAGTGCTTTTGTTCCAAAGGGAACGGAGCATCTTTCGGTCAATCTGCGGCCTTGTGTGCGGCCATTCCGTAATGTCCAGCACAGATTTCTCCATGCCCCGTTGGATAACGTGCAGCGTATCCCCGCGAATGAACACATTGATTTGCCGCTGCGGAAGACGCGCCGTCCAGCCGAAGAGCGCAGAAACGAGGTCGCGATAGGTCATGCCGCTGTCGGAATAGTCCTGCGCCATTTGGTAATCCTCATAGGAAACCGAAAGTTTCAGTCCCAATACCTCCGCGATTCGCGCGACGTACCGGGAGCATTCGCCCCCAGCCGTCAAAATCGCGGCGATGGCCGCCGGATCATCTTCGGGCAAGTCGATAGGCTCCCATTTGACTGGCGGAAAACAGAACGGCGTATAGAGCAGCGCGTCCACGCCGTACATTCCCTTGACGGTCTGTACAAGATGCTGCTGGCTGGTTTCCTCAACAAGAAAGCTGTAGGAATAATCCAGCAGGCTTCCCTTGATGGAATCCTCGATGTTCATCGGCTTTACGGTTGCCATTTGGAAAGTGTCGGAAAGCGTCCGCTCGGATAGAGTGACAGAGATGGACTGGATGCCAGCCTCTGTATAGGGCGCGAGGGAATTGTCCGGAGATGGGCGCAGGATATAGGGAATGCGCCGTGCCGTATCCGCAGGGAACACCGCCAGTTTGTAAATAGTGCGCTGAAAGGCGACAGACGCTTCGCCTATAACTGCCGTTTGGATGACTGCGTTTGCCGTCGCAACCTGAAAGGAGTACAATTCCCGATATGTTCCCGCATGGAGACGGCTCGTCACATAGATGTCCCGCACTGCGGGAGCCTCCACTGTTATCGGTGCAGACAAATCCTGCACAAAGCGGATCGTGGCGGCAACCGCCGTCTCCACATTTGTGAGTTCCCGAAATGTCCCCGCGTTGGTTTGAGCGGTAACGGCGACATTTCTCTCCGTTTCCGCCGTCACGGTCTTCTCCATCGGCGCAGGAGTGAATGTCATATAAGCAACGTCGGCCTTGACACGGATTGCCCCCTTGGGCGTAAACGTCAGATAGGCCGCGTCCATTTTTACCCATTCCGCGCCCTTGGGTACGAAAGTCAGGTACGCTATTCCCGGCTTTATGTTTTCCGTCCCCTTGGGCTGAAACGCCATCATCGCCTTTGGCGTGAGTGTCATGCTCATGGCTTACGCCCAGGCTTTCCAGCCGAATCTGTACCCCCGCAAATCCTCCAAGGTCATGGACACAGCGCCGCCAATCAAGGTCTTTGCCGTATTGTCCGTGGAGAGCGTCACGGAGGCGATGTCAGAAAGCGTTTCCTTGCCGCCGCAGGCGATGGCTTTTGTCAGCTCCGCGCCCGTGGTATATGCCGGATTTCCGGAAATATACAGCCCGGACACATGGGAAGCCCCGCCGTATGTGTTGATGAGAGCCTCCGCGTCAATCGTCTGGATGAAACGCTGTCCAGCCGTGGTTGCAGTATAGCTTCCGTCGTCGTTCCGCGTCATGTCCGTATCCGTTTCCGTGACGGGCAGGATGCCGACCTGATCCTTGCAGCCCACAGGCGTGTCCGAAACGATAATGTTAGAAAAGAGCGCCTTCTCGTTTCTGCTGTAAAACGCCACAACGTCAGAGGGAACGGCGTAACTGTCGCTCTGGACAAATCGTACGGTACGGTTCCTTTTGAATACTTCCACCCCATTGATTGTGATGGAATATAAACCTTGCTCGGAATACCCTGATTTCGCGTGAAACAAAATATCGTTGAGCCCATTAAAGTTCAGATTGATTTCCTCGTTATCCAGATGTTCGATTTGCGTGTTGCAACAAACCATATCCAAATACCATGTCCCGGAACTTTCCCGAATAACCCATCCATTGCTGTTTCCTGCGTACATATGGGCTTCCACGGATGAGGACAAGGCTCCACGGATGGCAAGTGTGACTTTGGCGTAAATCTCAGTGGGAACTTCGGGAATCGTGACGCCTTTTTTGGAGCTTGGTTGCCAAAAAGCAACGCCGCCGTAGGGATTGAATTTACCTCCTTCAACGGTTGTGCCTCCCGCCACATCAAGCAAATCTGCCGTTCCCGGATTGATATACATAAACGACATGGAAATCCCTCCTGTCAGGCCACGACGACTTTGCCCGTAGCGTTGATTGTTACGCTTGCGTCCTTCTGCGGCGTTTCGGTGCTGGAACTGGACGCTTTCGCCCAAAAGATGACGTTTGCTGCTGCGACGTCGGAAAGCGATAGTGTATCTCCCCACGTCGCCGAGGCAAGAGCCGCCGCGCTGTCCTCGTAGGAATCATCTGCCGCTACCTTCCATTTGTCCGCGCTGTCCCCGGAGATAGCGATGGACACATCGCCGTCGATCTTGAATCCCTCATCACATCGGACGGCACATTTCACGGCGGCCTCCTCGTTTTTCGCGGCATCGAGAGTCACGGCAATGGGAGACGTTCCCGCCCCGGTGCTGGCCTCCGTGCCGTCCGTGCCTCCCGCCGTTGGGTTGTTGATGTATATATGCAGTTGATTTGCCATACTCATAACCTCCAAAACTCAAGCTTCAAATCGTAGTGGTCAGGGAATCGGGGAACGTATCGCCAGCTTTTCACCACGACACGAAGATTTCTATGGATGATGCCCGCCTCGTCCTCCACGTCCACAAGCGTTCTATTGTTCCAGTATCCCTTGATAACATTCCATCCCGCCGCGCTGACCGTTACGGTGCATCCGATTTTGTCCCCGGCCTCGATATGCCCGTAGTCCTGCACCGCCACGCCGCCGAGGATTTCCACGGTTTCCTGCCGGTCGTCGGGCGTGGTTTCCCATCCCTCGACGGAAAGCGTCCTCACGCCGCCGATGTCAATATGCATTATCGTCACTCTCCAGTGCGCTCTCGATGGCGGGCGTGATTTTGTCGGCCACCGCGTTCGCCAATATCTGCATCCCTTCGTTGTCCTGCGTCACCGCATTCTCGATATTTACATTGATTTCAATGGGATGGGATTTGTACTCCGGGGGGAATTGCGGCGGTATCGGCTCTCCTGCATTGGGATTTATAGGCTGCCAATCCCCGCCAGCCGGACGGATGACATTTCTCGCATCTCTGTCACGGTCAAGGGCGCGGTAAAAGTCGGCGTTGGGCGAGAAATAAGGCAAGAGATTTTCCAGCATGTGCTGCTGCGCTTGCTGGAACGCCTCGACGTCCTCCGGCTTGATGTTCAAGTCTTCCTCCGACAGACCGTTCTGCCGCATATATGTGCGCCGCAGGCCTTCCTCGCCGCCCCGCTGATACGCCTTGAACTGCTCCCGCTGTGATTTCAGGATTTGCATCGCAGCGTTCCGTTGCGCCTCCATTTTCTGCTGCTCAGCCGCCTCGGTAGCCTTGACCTCATCCAACCCTTTCTGAATCCACGCCTGCTTTTCCCGCTCGATTTGGTTGAGCCGCTTTTGAAGCGACGTTTCATAGATATTGTCGAGATATGCCGCTGTCTGCTCCGAAAACTCGCGGACGGCCCTGTCCTTTTGCATTTGGGCATTTTGGTCAATCAGGGAGAGGGAATCCTTGTCCGGCTCGGCGTGATATTCCTTCGCCATCGCCGCAAGTTCCTGCTTGTACTTCTCGGCCTGCCTGTCGATAGCGGCGAGCTTGTTGTCAATGTCGGTGTTGAGAGCAGAGTCTAACGAATACTGAATCGTGTCATCGAATTTGACAAGCCTGTCCGCATAGGCGTCAAGCTCCTTCTCGCGGATTTTTGCCCGCGCCTCTGCTTTTTTGCGCTCCGCCTCTTCAGCGGCCTGAAGTTCTCTTTCCGCTTCCTCCTTCATGGCGGCGTCGTATTCGGCGCGGGTGTATCCAAACTGATAGCGGAGATTCTTATAACGCTTCCGGATTGTCTCCGACATCTCACTGAAGGATTGCGAAAGGGAATTGACGACTTCAGTGACCTTCGGAGCGATATCCACGAGAAAGGGCAGGAACGCCGCGCCAATCGATACCTTGATCTGGTCGATGGACAGATCCAGTTCCTTCATTTGGTCGTCCAGCGCTTTCGACTGAGCGACGAATTCCTCCGCGCTCTTATTGTCGAAGAGGCCGCCCATCCGAGCGCGAGTCTGCTCAATTTGCTCGTAATTGGCAAGCACGTCGCGGAGAGCGTCAGCACCTGTCCCCAGCGCGGAGAAGTATTCGTTTGTCATTCCCGCACTCTTCGCGGTCTGGTAGCCCTCCGCGAGTCTTTTTAGCTGCTCGTTATAGCCGACAAGATTGCCCTGCTCGTCCTGCAGAGATACACCGAAACGCGCAAGACCCTCACGCGCGGATTCGCCAGCAGCCCCCACGGACTGAATCCGTTTGTCGAGCCCCGTGATGAAACGGGAGAACGCATCCTTATCTGCACCGCCCAATGCAAGAGCGGCAGACAATCCCTGCGCATCCTTCGCCGAGACATTCAGTTGCTCCGCAAAACGCCCCAGTTCCTGTCCTGACTTGGCGGCATACTGTGTCATCTCGGCGAGTCCCACCGCCAGCGCAGCGATTGCCGTCACCGTCAGTCCGACCGTAACGCCAACAGCCTCTACAGCGGCAGCCGACACACCGGCCTCGGAGGAAAGCCCCCGGAGCGCGGCTTCCCACTTTGAAACTTCCAGTTCCTGCAACAGAACGCTGTTGGAGAGTTTCCCCTTAATACCAGCGCCCACCTTCTTGTCGCCGGAGGCTTTTTCGTACTGCTCCTTGAGAAGCTGCAGCTTCGTCCTCTGGACGTCAAGAATATCGTTCAGCCGTGCTTCCTTGACGTGAAGTTTGTCCACCTCCGTCCCGGCGTTCTCAAGGTTGGTGAGGTCGATTTCCGCACGGATTTCCAGCTGCTTCGCCCGGTGGTTCAGCTTCGTTATCATTTCCGAGACAGTCTTGTCCGCCACCGCAGCGTCAAGGTCGAGCTGCTCAAGGTCGAGTTCCAGCCCGACGGATAGTTCCGCAATCTGGTAATCTCCCGTGCCTATTCCGCTCTTTCTCGGCATGATTTCACCTCCCCGTTACAGCGGCAGAATGTCCTCAATGAATCCGCGCTTCGGCGCATTGTCAATCTTGTCCAGCACCACGATCTGAAGCATGATGATTTCAATCTCGGTCTCGTCGATTTCCCGCACCGTCCAATGGTACGCCTCCTGCAGCTGGCGGTAGAAATTAACGAGCCATTCCAGCGGAGACAGGCTTACTTGCCGTCTGTCCCCGCCTCGGCGTTTGGGATTTTGTCGAGCTTCTCGAACACGAGGCTGAGTATCCACTTCGCCGCTTCGTTGTAAGCGGGAAGCACGTCGGAAACTTCAACCCCTGCTTCAATCTGCTCCTTGTCGATATCGTAGATCAGTGCGAGGATTTCCACGCGATGGGACAGGATATCCGAGATGGACAGTCCTTTTGCCTCGCTGTCGTGCTCGACGATAGCCCGCCACACTTTCATGGTTGGACGCTTCGGAGAATATTCCTTTCCACTCAGAATGAGCTTCGGTTTTTCCATAACGATTCACTCCTCTCATCACTCGCCCGAGGGATCGACGCTCGTGTACCAGTTTTCGCCCGTCGCGGGGAGATAACCGTCCGCTTCCTCGTCCGCCTGATAGAGTGCCTTTTTGTCGTTCCGATAAATGGCAATCGCCGTCATGGACGGCGTGTTGAACTTGACGCCCTCTTCCTTCGTCTGTGCCGTTTCGGACGGTTCGGAGAACTGAACCTTGAGGAATTTGACATACCGCTTCTTCCCGTTGCGTTTCGTCGTCTCAAACATGATGGCGAAATAGGGCGGATTGTCCCCGCTGGCCACGGTCATCACACCGTTTTCGATTTCATGGCCAAGAAGCAGCGCCTTGTACTCCAGCGGAAGCGTGGCGGTGTCAATCGTGAGATTGAACTTGGACGTGACATTTGCCGTGTCCACGGCCTGATTGTCAGCGTACAGCGTGGCTTCTTCGTTCTGCGGTTCGATGCTTACGGATTGCAGCCACGGGAAAGCGATGACGCTGTCATAAGTCGCCTGTCCGTCTGCCGGGTCGCTCAGCATCTTCGCGATGTGGAAATTGTCTACGCCGATAAACGGCGAATTCGTGATTCCGCTCGTCGGTGCGGTCATGATTCATCAACTCCTATTCTGTAATCAACGACGAGAATTCGCAGCCCGTCGTCATAGATCTCGTTTGTCTGAACGCGCATGAAACCAATGCCGCGCATAATCCTCTGCACATCGGCATAAAGGCTGCTATACTGCCCGTCCTTCGTCATGATGTGGATTCGTATCGTCACGCGCCGCTCAATCTCTGCATTGTCGGCATGGAGCGCCGGAACGTCTGAAAGCGTCGAATAGACAATGACGGGATAGCTTCCCGCGTCGGGTCCGTGCAGATGATAAATGCCTTTCTTGCCGCCCTTCAGCTTCGACACGAGCGCCCTGTTGGTCGAAAGAGCTTCATATACCGCCGCCATAACATTCAAGATGTATTCCCCCTCACGGCTTTCCTGACGGCATCGGTCACGTCCTCCAACACCTCGCCCCGAAGCGCATCAAACGCAGGATAGAGGAACGGTCTCCCTTTCGTCGGCGAGAATTCGATGATCTGCCCGTAAAGGTAGCCCTTCTTGTTCTTCGCGTTTGCCGAGATTCCGAGGGCCGTGCCGTCCTGGTTGCGTTTCTCTACCTTTATCGAACCGATAAGATTTCCCGTCCGGACGGCGTTCTGGTTCCGAAGGTTATCCCGCGCCCGCTCGGCGATTTTCTCCGCGCCCGCACGAAGAGCCTCCGTCGCGGCAGGGAGAACGTTATCGCCCATCTTCCGAAGCTCGGACGCGATATACCCACGGGGCAGCGCCGCCGCTCCTCGAAAGAATGTATTTCCCCGTCTACGCCTCCTCGACATCTTCCACCAACTCCCGGCATTCCATTACCGTCCACATTCTGCGGCTCTCAACGTCATACGGCGGAGAAACAAGTTCCAGCCGCTTACCTCGCCAGCGTATCTCATCCGTTGGCTGGATATCCTCCCGCCAGCGTATGGTGACTCTATATCCCACTATATTTTCCGTTTCCTGTGGACGTTCCCCGATTCTCGCAGAAATTGGGAGAACCTTTGCCCATACTGTCGCCCGTGTGTGTATCTCTCCGGCTACTATATTCCCGTCTATATCTCGTTCTCTGTCGCGGTACAGGATATCAATCCGCTCATGGAGATCGTCGATGGTGACGCCCATTTCCCGTCCTCGCTGGATTGCCATCAGAACACCTCCCGCCGAACATCCATCAAGAGTGCCCGCAAGGTTCTAACAAGCTCCTGATGGTTCGCGCCCTCGCGATTTTGGTAGAGATAGCCCACGGCATACAGAACGGCAATCTTGATCGCCGCCGAATTCTCCTCCCTCGTGAATGCCTCATCGTCGAGGCGTGACACCGCTTGGCAAAGGGCATGCGCCTTTTCAAGGCAGGACGTGATGATTTCATCGTCAACTTCTCCGTCCACCCGCAGATATACCTTGGCTTCGTCAAGCGTCACAGACACACCGTTCACCCCCTCATACAGAGAAACAGGGAGCCGAGAACGGCTCCCCATCTTCCCTTGCGTCATCAGGACGCAATCTTCAGTACCCTCACGGCCTCCGGCAGCACGAGGACGCCGTCGACGCGCTCCTTCATCACATATCCAGTCATATCGTTGCCCGCGTAAAGCTCACGAAGCTCCTGAATAGTGCGGGTGCCGCGGTCGCCGATGTTGTAGTAGCTCATAT
>CAMHER010000018.1 GCA_946184215.1 uncultured Clostridia bacterium
GTAAGGCAGGTGCTCTAACCAGCTGAGCTATGCTCCCGCGCGACAGCTTTGTTATCATACTAAAAAAATCCAAAGTTGTCAATATCTCAAATGAAATTTTTTCTTCCGGGCGGCACAGCCGCCCGGACATTTTATTCGGCTTCGCCGTCGGCAAGCTCGCGGATCTCGGCCGGAGTAAAGGAATAGACCCTGTCGCAGAACTGGCAGCTGACGGAGATATCCTTGCCCTCGGCGGCGATATGGCCCAGCTCCTCACGGCCGATGCTGCGCAGCGCGTCCTTCACACGCTCATGAGAGCAGTAACAGCGGTATTCGATCTCCTTTTCACCGACGATGTGATGCTCAAGGCCCTTGAGCACCTGTTCAAACACGGCCTCCGGCCCGTCCTCGTCCAGGATCGTCGTCAGCTGATCCATCAGAAAAATGTTCTCCTCCAGCTTTCCGATCAGCGCCTCGTCCGCGCCGGGCATCAGCTGGACGATGAAGCCGCCCGCGGCCTTGATACTGCGGTCCGTATCCACAAGGACACCGAGCGCGCAGGCCGAGGGGACCTGTTCGCTTTCGGTGAGGTAGGCGGTGATATCCTCCGCAATCTCGCCGGAGACAAGCTCGGTAGAGCCGATGTAGGGCTCCTTCAGACCGATATCACGGCTGACGGTGACCATGCCGTCACGCCCGACGGCGCCGCCTACGTTCAGCTTTCCGTCCTTGCGCAGGGGCAGATCCACAAAGGGATTCTCCACATAGCCGCGCACATTGCCGCCGGAATCCGATACCGCGACGACGCTGCCGACAGGCCCGCCGCCGTTGATGCGGATCGTAAGGCTGCCCTTTTCCTCTTTCATCATATCGCCCAGCAGCGAGGCGGCGCACAGCGTGCGGCCCAGCGCGGCGGCTGCCGTGGGGCTGAGACTGTGAATCGAGCGGGCGCGCTCAACAGTATCGCGGGCGGTGACGACGGCCATTTTGACGTATCCGTCCGCCGCGGTGGCACGAATGATCTTATCCATACAGATTCTCCTCTTTCCGGACGGAAAAGCCGTCCTCAGGCTTTACGCTTTGCGCAGACAAAGACACGGCCGGCATCTCCCTGGGGCCCGTCGCTGACAAAGCGTACAGACTCAAAACCGTGGGAGCTGAGCGCGGAGCGCAGCGTTTCGGGGGTGTGGGCATATTCGATATGTTCCTCGCCACTGCGCCGCCAGAGCGCGCCTTCCCGTTCAAAGAGATCCATGCCGTAGACGAGGCAGTTTTCCGCCTCATCGAAATCCGCGCGCCAGAGACAGAGCATATCGTCATCCTCGTCGACAGACACGCTGCCGTCCAGAGCGCGCAGGCTCTCGGGCGATTTGACGTCAAAAATCAGCAGCCCGCCGGGGCGCACAAAGAGACACAGGCGGCGGAACACCTCACCCAGATCCTCGCCGGGCAGATAATTGATCCCGTCAAGGGAGCAGAGGGCGGCGTCCACCGTGCCGTAAAGGTCAAGCTCCTGGGCGCTCTGACAGAGGAACAGCGGCGCAGGAGAGAGAGATGCGGCCTTTTCGCGCGCCTCCATCAGCATCTCCTCCGACTGATCCGCGGCGATCATCTCATAACCGCGGCGGCTCATCTCCGCCGTCAGCGTCCCCGTGCCGCAGCACAGGTCGAGCAGAAGGCGGAACTCGCCGCCGTCGCGTGCGAATTCCGCCTCATAAAAGTCCGCGAAGCTGCCATAGGGAATATCGCCCGTCAGCGCGTCATACCACGCCGCAAGCGGACCGTAGCAGTTCATTTTCCCTCTTCCTCCGCGGCGGCCAGGCGCGAAAAGACGATCTCATAGCCGCCCTCGCCGTATTGCAGCGAGCGGTTGACGCGGCTGATCGTTGCGCTGGAGGCGCCGGTTTCGGCCAAAATGTCGTTGTAGATCATGCCCTTGTCCAGACAAACGGCGACCTGATAGCGCTGCTCCATCGCCATCAGTTCCGAAACGGTGCAGAGGTCATCGAAAAATTTCATACACTCGTCGACGTCACGCAGGGTCAGGATCGCTTTATACATGTTTTCGCTGCGCGGCTTTTTCGGGAGTTTATTCATGTTGCCCTCCATAGATGAAATTTCAAGTTACTTCCAATTCCTTTTTTATCTTATCACTTTAACCTGTAAAAGTAAAGAGAAAAAATGAAAAAATCATCCGGTATTTTCGGAAGATTTGCATAAAATACAAAAAGGAATAAAGGAAAGGCGAGCGTGCCGCCGGGATTTTGATGCAACTGTGCCGACCGGCACAGAATTTACTTGCGCAAAGTACGCTGAGAGGATATAATAAAAACAGGAAAAAGCCGAAAGGAGGAGAAGGCATATGTTCGCATCTCAAGGCAGTATGACAGCCGCATGGGTCGTGCTGATGATCGTGTTCCTTGTGGTCGAGGGGATCGTTCCCGGTCTGGTCTCGATCTGGTTCGCGCTCGGCTCTCTTGCGGCGCTGATCTCCGCTATGCTCGGCGCGCAGGTCTGGCTGCAGGCGCTGTGGTTCGTCGTGATCTCGCTTGCGGCGCTGGCGGTGACAAGGCCGCTGGCAAAGAAGTACGTCAACTCGCGCACCCAGGCCACAAACGCCGACATGCTGATCGGACAGGAGTGTATCGTGAAGGAGCCGATCGACGCGCTCCGCGGTACCGGTGCCGTCACCGTGGGCGGAAAGGAATGGACAGCGCGCTGCAACAGCGCGGAAGAGACGCTGGAAGCGGGGGCCGTGGCCGTCGTTGAACGGATCGAAGGCGTCAAGCTGATAGTCAAAAGAAAGTAATCAATTTACACTTATATGATCGGAGGAACACTTATGGCTATTCTCATTGTTATCGCAATTGTTATCCTGGCGCTGATCATCATCAACATCCGCGTCGTCCAGCAGGCAAGGGCCTTTGTCATCGAGCGTCTTGGCGCTTATAAGGAAACCTGGAACGTGGGCCTGCACGTCAAAATGCCGTTTATCGACCGCGTGGCCAAAATCGTCTCCTTAAAGGAGCAGGTTGCCGACTTCCCGCCCCAGCCCGTTATCACGAAGGATAACGTCACCATGCAGATCGACACGGTCGTCTATTTCCAGATCACCGACCCGAAGCTCTTCACCTATGGCATCGAGCAGCCTATGGTCGCCATCGAAAACCTGTCCGCAACGACGCTGCGTAACATCATCGGCGACCTGGAGCTCGACCAGTGCCTGACCAGCCGCGACATCATCAACTCCAAGATGCGCTCGATCCTCGACGAGGCGACCGACCCCTGGGGCATCAAGGTCAACCGCGTGGAGCTCAAGAACATCCTGCCGCCCAAGGAGATCCAGAACGCCATGGAGAAGCAGATGAAGGCCGAGCGTGAACGCCGTGAGGCCATCCTGCGCGCCGAAGGCGAAAAGCGCGCCGCGATCCTGGAGGCCGAAGGCGAAAAGGAATCCGCGATCCTGCGCGCCGACGCCAAGAAGCAGCAGCAGATCCTGGAAGCCGAAGGCGAGGCCCAGGCCATCCTGAAGGTCCAGACCGCCACGGCCGAAGGCATCCGCCTGATCAACGAGGCTGCCCCGTCCGACGCGGTGCTGCGCATCAAGGCGCTGGAGGCCTTTACCTCCGCCGCGAACGGCACGGCGACCAAGATCATTATCCCCAGCGAGATCCAGGGCCTGGCCGGGCTGGCTGCCGGCGTGATCGAAGCCACCAAGGAATAAGATCCCTGCACAGAACGGAAAAACAGTACCGGCAGGCTTTCTGCCGGTATTGTTATGAAGGGAAGAGAGTGACAGAATGATGACCGCAAAGGAATTTTTATACCGCCACGGCATGTCGCCGGAGCAGATCGCGCCGGAAATCTACGCCCCGAAGATGGCGCAGAGCATGCGTGAGGGACTTGCAAAAGACGGCTGCATGCTGCCCATGATCCCCACCTATCTGAGAAATGACGGGGAGGTTCCGCAAAACGTCAACGCCGTTGTGATAGACGCGGGAGGCACGAACTTCCGCTGCGCGCTGGCACATTTCTCCGACGGGGTCTGCCGGATCACCGAGATGAAAAAGATGCAGATGCCCGGTATCGGGAAAAGCGTGACCTGGGACGAGTTCATCTGCTTTGTGGCGGACTGCATCATGCCCTATATGGACCGCGCTGACCGGATCGGCTTTTGCTTTTCCTACTCTGCCGACATCACACCCGAGATCGACGGACGTGTGATCCGCATTGACAAGGAGGTCGTTGTCACAGGCTCGGAGGGCAAGCTTGTTGGCGCATCCCTGCTTGAAGAGCTGGAGCGCCGCGGCTGCCGGGGAAAGCGTATCGTGATCCTCAACGATACGGCGGCGGTGCTGCTCGGCGTGTCGGCTACGCTTGAGAAAGAAAAGTACAGCGACTTCATCGGCCAGATCAACGGTACGGGCAGCAATACCTGCTGCGTCGTTCCGATGAAGAGAATCGGCAAGCTCCGCGGGGAGGGAGACACGGGCATTATTGTGAATATCGAATCCGGCCTGTATGACGGATTCCCGCGCGGCGACTTTGACCTGGAGCTGGATTGTGAGAGCAACAACCCCGGTTCCAAGCATCTGGAAAAGATGACGGCGGGCGTCTATCTCGGTTCGCTGTGCCGGATCATGTTTGAGGCCGCCGTCAACGAGGAGGTCCTCTCCGCCGAGAGCGGCGAGAAGATCGCCGCACGCGGACACTTTGACGCCGCCACGATCGACGCCTGGGCAAGCGGCGAGGATCTGAAGGACATCGCCGCAAGCGAGAGGGACGCGGTCTTTATCCGGGAAATCTGCCTCGCGGCTATCGACCGCTCGGCCAGGTGCATGTGCGTCAATCTTCTGGCCATCGCGCTGCTCAACGACAGCGGAAAGGACAAGCCCGTGTGCGTCTGTGCCGAGGGCTCGCTCGTTCAGAAGAGCCGGCATTTCCGGCCGCTGCTGGAGCACTATCTGCACGCTTACGCCGAGGGCGTATTCGGAAGAAAGCTGGAATTGACTGTTGGATACGAAACCACGCTTCCCGGCGCCGCAGCCGCGGTACTTCTCAACAAATAAGTTTACATAACATCAAAAACACAGAAAAACAGATCGCCCAAGTGCGCTGTTTTTCTGTGTTTTTTTCGCAATTCCCAGTAGCAAAGAGCATCCGGCTATGCTATAATAAACGCAACTACAACATATCGGGGGAGAAAGAGATATGAAGTGCCCGTTTTGCGGATATACCGACAGCAAGGTCATTGATTCACGCCCGGCGGAAGAGGGCTCGACCATTCGGCGCAGAAGAGAGTGTTTGGCCTGCCAGAAGCGTTTTACTACCTATGAGATCATCGAGCGTCTGCCGCTGGTCGTCATCAAGCGCGACGGCAGCCGCCAGTCCTTTGACAAGGTCAAGCTGATCAACGGCATGGTCCGCGCCTGTGAAAAGCGCCCTGTCACGCTCTCCCAGCTTGAGGCGATCGCCGACGAGATCGAGCAGGAGCTCCAGAGCGGACTTGAGCGCGAGATCAGCACCGTCGATATCGGCGAAATGGTCATGGCGCGGCTGAAGAATGTCGACGAGGTCGCCTATGTGCGCTTTGCCTCTGTCTACCGCAGCTTCAAGGATATCAATACCTTCATGGAGGAGCTCTCCAAGCTGCTGACGGAGAAGTAAAAAAGCTTTCTCAGAAAATGCTGCTCAGCCTCAGCGCGTCCATCCGTTCAAGACTGTCGAGATGGTAGAAAAGACGCAGATAGTCGTCACGGCTATCCTTTTCCTCGCCGTGCAGAGAGGCGGACAGGTCAAAAAACGCGTCTGACACGGCATCGATTTCAGTCTGACGGAGAAAAATATGGGCATAGTCCGCCGCGGACTGCCACCGCTCCATCGCCGTCTCCAATTCCGAGACGGCGAGTTGCGTGTTACTCCTCTCCCACGCGGCGGAGGAACGGCTGACAGCCTCCTCGATATCCTCGACGAGGTTGTCGAGATAACGGATATTGCCCAGCAGAATGCCAAGCAGTAAAATCAACAGCATGATGGCAATCACTTCCCGTCTCATTTCACAAGCTCCTTTTTCACACAATAGACCTGCGAGGCGTCGTCCACCGTCATCAGAAAGACGCCGGCGAGCTCAGCGCCATGCTCCGAAAGCTGCTGCTGCAGCCAGGTCATGTCATGGCCGCTTTTCTGCAGGTTTTCATGGATCAGCCGTCCGTCGCTGATGAGGATACGCGGAAAGCCGATGTTCTCCATCGGAATGTTCATTTTTTCCGCGCTCGGCGGCTGCTTGCTGGTGTAGGGCAGGATGCTCAGCTTCCCGTTGGTCTCCAGAAAGGCATATTCGACCGCCGCCAGATCGCGCACGCCCTGCGAGCGCATCTCCTGCATCAGCTCGTCGAGTGTAAAGCGGTTTTTGACCATCTCCCGCTGGTTGATGGTTCCGTGATAAATCAGCAGGCTCGGCTCGCCGAAGAGAAAGCCGCGCAGACGGATGCTGCGCATGGAAAGCGACGAGATCAGCAGCTCGCAGCAAAAAAGCGTCGCGATCGGGATCAGACCGTTGAGCATCGGCATGCCGATGTCCTGCAGCGGGTTGGCCGCCAGGTCAGCGATCAGCGAGGCTACCAGAAATTCCGACAGTTCCATCTCCCCAAGCTGGCGCTTGCCGAGCAGGCGGAGAAACAGCAGCAGACTAAAATACAAGATCAAGGTTCTGACAAAAATAATTGCCAAGCAGACATCACCCCGGCAATTAGTATTTCCCAAGCAGGAAGCAATACTCGAAAGGAAGAGGATCAGCTTTGAAAACCGTGTCTTTGCCGCGGGAAGAAAGCATTCGCGCCGCCGCGGCGCATATCCTCTCGCGCATCAAAGAAAAGAAGGATGCGGCCGTCGCGCTCGGCACGCTGGACGAAGAGCTGGCCGTCTGGGACGAGCTCTGCCGTCAGGCAAAAGAAAAGAATGTGAGTCTTGCGGATGTGCGCTTCTTCGCCGTCTGCGAATTCGAGGGCGAAACATTCCCGGAAGGCGCCTCGATACGCCAAAGGCTGCTTTCGCATCTCATCGGCAAAAGCGACGCGCGAGAAGAAAACATCTTTATCCCGGATGGGGAAGACTGCGCGGGATATGACGAGAAGATCGCGTCGCTCGGCGGGCTGGATCTTGCGGTACTCGGCCTGGGTGACAACGCCCGTGTCGGCTTTAACGAACCCGCAACGCCCTTTGATACCTATACCCACTGTCAAAAGCTGACGGCCAAGACAAGAGCCGAGCTCGCGCCTCGCTTCAGCGGCGAAGAAAATGTTCCGTTGCGGGGCGTGACCATGGGCTTTCAGACGCTCTGCCGCGCGCGGGATATCATCGTGATCGCGCTGGGTGTGGAGAAGGCGATGGCGCTCTACCGCATGCTCTACGGCCGGGATGACAGCGTCTATCCCGCTGCGTTTCTGCAGCTGCCCGCAAGCGTCACGGTCTATGCGGATGAAGAAGCCTCCGCAAAGCTGTAAGCCATGACGGAAAAGGACATTCTCTTTCAGGACAGGCATCTTGTCGCCTGCCTGAAGGCCCCCGGCCTCCTGTCGGAGACAGGCGGCATGCCGGAGCTGCTTGCAGACTTGATCGGCGGCAGCGTCTACTGCGTCCACCGGCTCGACCGCGCCGTCGGCGGCGTGATGGTCTATGCGCGGACAAAGGAAGCGGCCGCGGCACTGTCCGGTGCCATTGCGGCGGGAAAAATGAAAAAACGCTATCTTGCCGTCGTCTGCGGCAGACCGCAGGAAAAAGAGGCGGTCTGGAGGGATCTGCTGTATCATGACGCAGAGCGCAACAAAAGTTACGTCGTGAAGAGAATGCGGCGCGGTGTGCGGGAAGCGGAGCTGTCATATGTGTTTGTTGACGCGGCGGAAAGCGGCGGCGAAGAGCTGAGCCTGCTGGACATCGAGCTTCATACCGGCCGAAGCCATCAGATCCGGGTGCAGTTCGCCTCGCGCTCTCTCCCCCTGGCGGGCGACGGGCGCTACGGCAGCCCGATCCGGAACTGCGAAATCGCGCTTTGGTCGGCGCAGATCGAGATCCCGCATCCCATAAGCGGAAAGCCAATGTGTTTTTCCGCCCCGCCGCCGGACAGCTTTCCCTGGACGGAATTCAGCTGAACGGCAAAACCCCGGACCCACAGCAAAGAATCGTTTTCCAAAGGAGGACACACACAGCATGGCACTTTCCAACATCATCTCCCTGCTTGGCGGCATCGCCCTGTTTCTGTTTGGCATGGGCCTCATGGGTGACGGTCTGAAAAAGGTCGCCGGCAGCCAGATGGAGATCATTCTCTACCGACTCTCCGGCACACCGATAAAGGGCCTTCTGCTCGGCGCGGGCGTGACGGCGGTGATCCAGTCGTCCTGCGCGACCTCGGTCATGCTGGTCGGCTTTGTCAACTCCGGCATGATGAAGACCCAGCAGGCGCTCAGCGTCATTCACGGCGCGCTGATCGGTACAAGCATCACGGGCTGGATCATCTGCCTTTCCTATCTCGGCGAGAGCGGAGGACTTGCCTCGCTGCTGTCGACCTCGACGATCGCGGCGCTGTTTGCCATCGTGGGCATCGTGGTACGCATGACGGCGAAGAAGGCTTCGACCAAGCATGCGAGTGATATCATGCTCGGCTTTACGGTGCTGATGTTCGGCATGCAGACGATGAGCGGCGCGGTCTCTCCGCTGAAGGACAGCCCACAGTTTCTCGCCCTTCTCACGACCTTTTCCAATCCGCTCGTCGGCATCGTTGTCGGCGCAGCCTTCACGGCGGTCCTGCAGAGCGCTTCGGCTGCCGTCGGTATCCTGCAGGCGCTTTCCGCGACCGGCGCGATCAACTTCACCGTGGCTTATCCGCTCATCCTCGGTATTGCGGTCGGCGCTTCGGTGCCGGTCCTGCTCTCCGCCATCGGTGCCAAGGTGGACGGACGCCGCACGGCCTTCTTGTACCTGATCGTCGAGGCTGTCGCCGCGGTCCTGTTCGCCGTGCTCTATTACGGGCTTGACGCCACGGTGGGGCTGGGGATCGGCTCATGGAAGATGGATCCCTTTACGATCGCGGGCGTGAATACGATCTTCCGCGTACTGACGGCGATCTTCCTGATGCCGTTTAACCGCCAGTTCGTCAGTCTTTCCGAGAAGCTGATCCACATCAGCGAGAGCGAGGAGAGCGACAACGCTGCCCTTGCCCGCCTTGACGATCGTTTCCTCCAGCATCCCCAGCTTGCGCTGGAGCAAAGCCGCCTGACCGTTAACGACATGGCCACAATGTCTGCTGGAGCCTTCGGCGCGGCGGCGCAGCTGGTCTGGAAATACAGCACGGAAGGCTATGGCAAGGTCGAGCGCATGGAAAACCTGATCGACGAATTCGAAGATAAGATCGGCACCTACCTTGTCAAGCTCAACACAAGCGAACTGAATGTCAAGCAAAACGAGGACGTGTCGAAGTTCCTGCGCACGATCAGCGACTTTGAGCGTATCAGCGACCACGCGATGAACACCGCCGAGGTCGCCCAGAAGATGAACGAGAGCAAGGTCAGCTTCTCCGGCGACGCGGCGGCCGAGCTGCGCGTGCTGACGGCCGCGGTGGAGGAGATCCTTTCACTGGCCGTTGACGCGTTCACAAAGGACGATATCGAAAAGGCCTATGCGGTCGAACCGCTTGAGGATCGCATCGACAATCTGTGCGAGACGATGAAGCAGCACCATGTCACCCGCCTGCAGAGCGGCTCGTGCACGATCAGCCAGGGCTTCCCGTTCAACGATCTCATCACGAACTATGAGCGTGTGGCGGACCACTGCTCGAACATCGCCATCGCGATGATCGAGCTGAACCAGAACGACTTTGATATGCACGGATATCTCATCGCCCTGAAAAAGCAGCACGCTCACCGCTTTGACGAGTATTACAAGACCTACACCGAGAAGTACAAGTTCTGACTCTCCCTCGATACAGCAAAACCGGCAGTCGACAGGCTGCCGGTTTTTTCATTGCATACGGAAGAAACACTCGGAAGTGCCCGGGTAAATGATTGCAAAACGGAAAAAATTTCTTGACAAATTTAGGCAATCCTTTATAATTTAATAGGTAAAATGGGAAAGGAAGAGATGCCTTTTTTCCCAAGCTCAAGATTAATGATTGTAGGAGGAAAAACAATGAAAAACTGGAAAAGACTTTTTTCCTGCGTACTGATCGTATGCATGCTCGTAAGTCTTTCCCCCGCTGTCTTCGCGGCGGATGACAGCAGCGAGCCGGTACAGATCGCTGATGGCGAGTCTGTCACGGTCGGAAATGTCACTGTTACCGAGGGCGGCGACGCAGTCAGCGCTTTAGCCTTTGAAGGAGAAAGCACCACGCTTACGGTGGAAGGCGATGTGAAGCAGACGTCGGAAGACTGGGTTTACCCGGTGAACGTATATGCAGACGAAGAAAACGCCTCTGCAACGGTAAACGTTACCGGCAGCGTCGTGGCCGAGGGCGAAGGCGGCACAATCGTCTATGTCAGTGTGGACGGCGGCGAAGCGACTGCCTCCGTCGGCGGCGACGCCTCCCTGAAAGCGACGGGCGACGACGTCTATGCCTCCGGTGTAAACGCTTTTGTCGATGGGGAATCCGGTACGAGCAACGTGAGCATCGGCGGAGATCTGGAGGTTAGCGGGTCCAGCGCCGCGGGCGTTACCGTGTATAACGCGGATGCGCGCGAAGAATGGAACAGCGAGACAGGAGAAACGGAATATACCCCGATCGAATCCAGCTCAGCCGAAAACACGGTAACGGTAGGCGGCAATATTACCGCATCCGGTGAGAATAACGCAACAGGTGTGGGTGCCACTTCGGCAATCGGCGCCACTGCGACCGTGGAAGTCGGCGGCAACGTGTCTGCCGAGGGTGATGATGCCACCGGCGTCCGGACTGAAGCGTTCAAAGAAGGCACGACCTCCGTGAAAGTCGGCGGCGACGTTACCGCATCCGGTGAGGATAACGCAACAGCTGTGAATGCCTCTTCAACAGAGGGCAGCGCTGTGACCGTGGAAGTCGGCGGCAATGTGTCTGCCGAGGGCGATTATGCCGCCGGCGTCCATGCTTATGCGGGCGATGAAAGCAAGACCTCCGTGACTGTCGGCGGCGACGTGACTGCCGAGGGTAAAGATGCTACAGGTGTCAATGCTTATGCGGCGGACGGAGGAGAGGCTTCCGTGACCGTCGAGGGCAATGTCTCTGCCAAGTTGGAAGAAAGCGGCTTCGGCGCAGCGGCGGTTTGGGCCAGCGCGTACGAGGGCGGCTCGGCTGACGTTCACGTTGTCGGCGATGTCGATGGCGGCATTGCGCTGAGCACATACGGTGATTCCTGCGAGATCAAGGTCACGGTCGAGGGGACGGTCTCCGGCGAAGATGCCGCGGTGACGGTCTATCCGGGTAATAACAACAGCGATGAAGTGACCCTGCTTCTCTGGAAGGCTGAACTGAACGAGAATGGCAACGTGGTGGAAGCATACCAGTATGATCTCGAAGATTTCCCCGAGGAAATGAGGGAAGAAGTCGAAAAGGCCAACGAAGAGAATGCTGCGGATGCTGCCAAGGTCGAGGATAATATCCTCTATATCATCAAGCTCGAGCAGCTTAGCGAAGGCGGCGAGCTGAGCGTCTCCGGCACCGAGAAGGTCGACGGCTTTGACGTGGCGAAGGAAGGCGACAACGTTATCCTCAAGATCGCGATTGCCGACGGTTACAAGCTCAACGGCGCGTACAACGGCCTCGGCGAGAAGGTGGCCCTGCTGCAGGACAGCAACGGCGATTATTATGTGATCGTCCCCAAGGGCGGCGGCGTCTACCTGAGCGCCGATGTCAGCAAGATCGCAAGCCCTCAGTACATCCCCGCTACCAAAAAGCTGATCGCGCAGACCGATAACAGCATCGCGGTGACCGTCACGGACAAGAACGGCAATGAGAAAGAATCGAAGCTCAACATCCGCTTCTTTGACGACCACAGCTTTGAGATCCGTATCGACGGCCTGCTCCGCATCAAGGGCGACTATAAGTTCGTCGGCGATGATCTGGTCTTCGTGCTCAAGGACGGCGCCGAGATCAAGGCAAACGATGCCGGAGAGCTCGTCTTTGAACTGGACGGCGGGAACATTTCCTTCACGCTCAACGACGAGTTTGTCAAAGATCTGAAGGCCAAGACCAAGTAATCAAAACCATACAACAAAAAGGAGCAGGTTGAAAAACCTGCTCCTTTTCTGCTGTCGGGAAAGAGTACGCCGACGCTGTGAAGACAAGCCGCGGGAGTATGGAAAAGCCTCCTGCTGCCGCGTGATCGTCGCCGGCTTTTATCATCCGGGGAAACATGCCTCCGGGTCGAAACGGCCGCCTGAAAAGATATCCTCCGCCCGAAAGACGAGGTCGTCAAGATCTTTCGCCTTGAAGAGCGCCTTGATCCGCTTCTTCTCTTCCGGGAAGAGAGAGCACATATAAAACCACAACTCCTTCATCTTCCCGGCAGTGAAGGCCGGGCTCAGTCCCGAGGCAAGATGCGCCTCGATCAGCGTGCCGTGATATTCGCGCAGCTCGCCCAGCGATAGCGGGTCGCCGCCGCGGATCGTGCGGAACAGGGCGGGGTTGGCCGCGGCGCCGCGGCCGAGCATGACGCCGGCAAGAGAGGGAAAACGCTCTGTGACAGCCCGATGATCCGCAACGGTAAAGATATTGCCGTTGTACACGACGGGAAAGCGGGACTGGCGCAGCGCGGCGGAAAAGGCGTCGTGGTCGGGCGCACTGCGGTACATCCCCTCGCGGTCGCGCGCGTGGACGATCAGCTCTCGGATCGGATAGCACTCAAAAATCGGCATGAGTGCCTCGAATTCTGCCGTTGAGGAAAAGCCCAGCCGCGTCTTGACCGACACGGCGATCGGCGTACGGGCATAGACGTCGGCCAGAAAGGCGTCAAGCTTCTCCGGCTCGCGCAGCATGGCCGCGCCCTTGTGCTTGGATACCACGGTGGCGGAGGGGCAGCCGATGTTGAGGTTCACCTCTGCGTAACCCATATCGGCAAGCTGGCGCGCGACGTGCAGAAAGGCCTCTGCGTCGTTCGCGAGCACCTGGGGTACAAGCGTGATCGTATCGTTATTTTCTGGCAGGATATCGCGCAGCCGGGAAATCTTGAATTCTCCCTTGCTGTCGGGCGCGATAAAGGGGGCATAATACTTGTCGGCCTGCGGGAAAAAGTCATGGTGTACCCGCCGGAACACATGGCCGGTCACGCCCTCCATGGGGGCAAAGGACAAAGTCATAGCATCACCGCGTCGATCATACCACAGTCTCTCGGCTGCGGCAAAGTTTTTTTGCGCCGTACATGAATTTTTCATATTTGTCCTGTAAAATAATATTTTCAGATAGGGAATCAGAATCCAGAACAGGCTCGGAGGGAATCGTCTTGCGTCACCCGGCTCTGACGCGCTTTTTCGCCGCCTTTCTCGCGGTCGTGAGCGCGATCACACTGCTCTCCGGCGGCATCTGTATCAAGAAAGCCGCGGACAGCAGAACAAAACAGAATACCTATATCGAGCGGCTTTCGGATAAAGCGGACGAGGCGGCGCTTCTGTCCGAAGAAATCGACAGCATGCGCGCAGCCTATGAGGCGAGAGACAGGCGCTTTGACGCGATGCGTGAGCAATATGAGGAAGACATGCTCTCCTATCGCAGGGACCTGGCAATGTACACCGCGACAGAGGCCGGTATGAAGCAGGGCCGCGAGCAGCTGGAGGAGGGCTATGCCGGACTGCGGATGGGCTGGATCCAGCACGACAATGCGATAAAGGCGCTCGAGGAGGCCGAGGCCCAGTTCCAGCCGGGGTATGAGCAGTATCTCGCCGGGAAAGAGCAGCTGGCGGAGGGACAGAAAAAGCTGGAGGAAGCCGAGGCGCTTGCCGCAAAATTGCCGGATCCCGCGCTGATGCGCGCAGCTCTGGATGCGGCGCGCGCCGCCGAGGGGCCGCTGTCGGCCACGGTGGATTCTCTTTCCGCGCTGCTGCAGAATCCGCCTCTTGATCCGCAGAGCGGTGAGGTGGACCGCGACGCGCTCGTATCGCAGATGCAAAATCACCTCACGACCCTCTCCTCGCAGCTCTCCGGCGTGCGGGATGCGATGGCCGGAAGCTATACCCCAGAGGAACTGCAGGATGCACTTGCGCCGGCTGTTGCGGCACTGAATGAACAGATCGAAAAGCTCTCCGACGGCGTAATGACGCCGGAGGAACTGCTTGAGGATGCCCGCGCCAGACTCCCGGGCGAGCAGGAGATGCCGAAAACCCTTGCCGAAGCCCTGGACAGAGCCGACGAGACGCTAAGCATGCTGGAGAACCTTCCGGAAATGCGCCGACAGCTGGACGAGGCACAGCGTGCCCTGGCGGAGAGCGAGCCGATGCTGCTGCAGGCGAAGAGCGGGTTCGAGGAGGGCAGAAAACAGCTGGATGCGCTGCAGGAGATGCTGATCCTTACCGAGGCACAGCTGATCAAGGGCAAGGCCGCGCTGGAGGAAAAGGAACAGGAACAGATCGAAACGCGCAGCGAGCTTGATCGCAGAAGGGCCGAACTGGAGGAGACCTCCGGCGAACTGAAACGACTGGGCGCCGAGGTCGAGAAATACAAGGATAAAAAGGACCGCTTCAGCAATCTGCGTTATGCGCTGCTGGCGGACGGCGGGATCGCCGGGCGTACGGGCAAAGGCACAGAGCTGATCGAAGCGGCGCGTACGGAGCTGGACAGCCAGAGCGATGCTGCGGAAAAGGAGTACGCCCTGCGGCTTGCCGCCGCTCTGGGGATGCTGCTCGCCGCTGCGGCCGGGATCATCACGGTCACCGCCGCCTTCCGCGACCGGCAGGGATGGCGTCTGCTTGCTCCGGCGGCAATGGCCCTGGCGCTGTCTGCCGCGGCAGAGGGCGTGAGTATCGCCGGCGAAAGAGGTTTGATCTACACGGTGCTGTTCGTCGGCATCTTCGCCGCGGGCGTGGCGGCTTTGAATATCCGAAAAGCATAACAGAACGATCAAGGAAAAGCGGTCTCCGAACTATTCGGAGACCGCTTTTTTAATGCGCACAGAGTTTTGCACCAGCGGAGGCGGCAGGGCGTCCAGCGTGCGGAGAATTTCGTCGGTTCGAGCCTCCCAGGTGTTTTCAAGGGCCTCGGCGCGCAGGAGCGAACGATAGGCAGGATCGCTCCGGTGGGCCAGCAGGATCTCGGCCTTGTGCAGAAAATCTCCCAGACCGTCGTACAGGGCCACACTGCGATAACGGCGGCACTCGTTCATACGAGAGCACAGAATGGGCTTTTCAGCCGCCATGTACTCAAAGAGCTTGACCGGAGAAGTGGAACGCGTGATGTCGTTGAGCACGAAGGGGATCAGAGCCAGGTCAAACAGGCACAGGAATTCGCGCAGGCGCGCATAGGGCTGCGGCGGGATCCAGCGGATGTTTTTCTTTTCCAGGATCCCGCTGTTTTGCAGCGAACCGTCATAGTCCATGCCGACGAGCAGAAACAGCCAGTCGGGCCGCGCATCTGCGGCAGCGGCGAGAAGAGAATAGTCAAACCATTCCGCAAGCGCGCCGTAATAGCCCAGTGTGAAGCGAAAGGAGGCGGTGAGCTCTGCCGCCTCCGGCGCCGGCGCGACAGAGGACGTCCGGGAAAAAAACGCATAATCGCAGGCGTTCGGAGAGTAGATGGCATGCCGGGAGATTTCCCGCGCTTTTTCATAGAGCGCGGAGGCGGTGCAGACTGTCAGATCGGCATGCTGCAACAGATAACGGTGGTCGCGCCGCATGGCTGCGCCATAACCGTCAAAGATCTCCAGCTCGTCGATATACTCGTAGATCACGCGGTCGGGCCGCAGGATCGTGAGATAGCGGCGGTTGACCGTCCAACTGAGCGACAGCACGACCTCCGCCGCCCCGCTCAGCAGCGCAGGCAGCTCGCGGGCCAGAGCGGCATTGACCAGAATAAGACTGTCCGACAGCCTTTCAAAGGCTCTTACCCGGTCATGGCCGTTGTTGGACGTGAGGTAAAGAACAAGGGTGTTCCTCTTCTCGCTGTAAGCGCGCGCCATCTGCTGCGGCCGCTGATAGAGCGGCAGATGCCAGTCCAGCGTCGGCGGAAATACAACGACACGTTTCCCTGCGGCGTGGTCGGAGAGAGCGCTTCGGAGGCGGCGGGCCTGGCGCAGCGCGCAGAGCGCATCGCAGGCACGGCGGAAAAGGGCGCGCAGATCG
>CAMHER010000019.1 GCA_946184215.1 uncultured Clostridia bacterium
TCAAGACCGCGGCAAGCGTGGCCACGGCGATCGCGCAGCTGACGCCGGAGGACGGCAAGAGCGACGTGAGCGACGTTCAGAAGTGGCGCGCGACGTTGAACACGGTGAGCGGCGCGGAAAAGCAGATGCAGGCGCTGAAGGCAGTCATGCCGGAAGATCAGTACCGGAAAGTGGAAATCGCGCACAGCTTCGGTGTGCAGCCGGATAGCTTTGTGAAGCTGCGGGAGATTATGCCGCAGTATGACGCCAACCACAACGGAAGCTACAGCCAGGACGAAGTGAAGGCGGCCATCGACGCCATGGGCGGCGCGGTACGTGGGCTGAGCCTGCCAACACTGGGAGGAAATGCGGGACTGCCGAGCAATCACAGTGCGGTACTGTGGCAGTTAATGACAACGTCGAAGAGCGCGAAGAACAATCCGTACAGCCGGAGCATCGGCCAGCAGGTGCTGGATGCAAAGGAACTCGGCAATGCCAGAGGGGGCGGGCTGAGCCTGCCGTCGCTGGGAGGATAAAAGAAGAAGGCAGCACCGGGTGGTGCTGCCTTTTCTTATTCACCGCGAAGCTTGATCAGGATGCTGGAGAGTTCGGAGAGCTGCGCATTGAGCAGATCGTAGCGCTCCTGCACATCAGGATCGGGTGGCGTGCCGGCGCGCCGAAATCCTTCAAGGCGCGTGGATTCGGCATGCCAGAGCTCCAGGGTGCGCTCATAGGCGCGGTCGTAGAGGGTGAGGGCAGTCATGGTTTTCATTGGTGTTCTCCCTTCATTAGTAGTTAATTGTAGTAAGGTCCACCGTACTGCAATTAGCTATAAAGATAGATCAAAAAATAAGGCGGTAGTGGATCTGCAGGAGGTTTTCGGCTTTGTTCCACGTCGCGTGGTCGATGAGTTTATGGGCGGCGGTGTACTTCTCCTGCGTGGATGCGGTTTCGGAGGTCAGGGTTTTGAGGGTGGCGCGGATATCCTTCTGCAATGCCTTGGTCGTGGCCAGAGTGACGGACTTCTTTTCCGCGGCGGCGATCTGTTCGTCCAGCTCGGCGAGCTGGCGCTGCATGGCGGCCTTGGCAGCCTTGTACTCCTCGACAGTATCGGCGCCGGAAAGATAGGCGTCTCGCAGGCGGTCGATCTTGCGGGCGGCGGAATCGCGGGCGGATCGCAAGGCGGCGAGAGCGGTGTCTCCGCCGTCGGAGGCACGGACCACGTTGACGCTGACGCCGCTGCTGTCCATCGCGTCGGCCTGCAGGCGACGGATGATCGCATCCTTGAGCAGCACGTCGCTGATGTTCTGTGTAGTGGGGCAGCGGCCTTTGACGTAGTTGTTGCACTTCCAATAATGAGGCTTTGAAAAGATCAGCGTGGTGCCGCAGTTGGAGCAGCGGACGAGGCCGGAGAGCCAATCCTTCTGCACCTCGGCGGGGTGACCGTGGTATTTCCAGACGGCCTTGGTGGCTGCCAACTGCTTCTGCACGGCATCCCAGGTGTCCTGATCGATCAGAGGAATGTGTTTGCCGTCCACCAGAACGATCTCAGGGTCGTCCCACTGGCGGCGGGTGCGGCCGGTGGGGTTCCAGCGCAGCTTACCCAGATAAACCGGATTGTTGAGGATATACTCGACGGTCCGGTTTTCAAATCTGTTGCCGCGATGTGTATGCGCGCCGATATCGTTCATCCAGCGAGCGAGAGGATAAGTGCCTTCCCCGGCAGCGTAGCGGCGGAAGAGCTCTTTGACGTGGGTGGCTTCCGGCTCGACAGGGACGAGGACGTTGTGCTCAACGGCGTAACCATAGGCGGGGGTGGACTGCAGCTCGCCGCGGCGGTGCTTTTCCTCCATGCCGCGCTTGACCTCCTCGGCCAGGTTGATGGAGTAGTATTCGTCCATGGCCTCGATCAGCGCTTCGGTGATGATACCCATCTTGCCCTCGGCCATCGGTTCGGAGATCGAGAGGACCTCAATGCCAAGCTGCTTTCGCAGGATGGACTTGTACATGACGGCGTCGTCCCGGTTGCGGGCGAAGCGGCTGAATTTCCAGAGCAGGATCGCGTCAAAGGGCTTGGGCTTGGTCTTGGCAACGCCAATCATGCGGCGGAAGGCGTCGCGCCCGACGACCTTGCGGCCGGTGATGCCCTCATCCGCATAGACGAATTCATCCGGGACGATGTATCCGTGGGAGGCCGCCCACTTGCGGATCTCCACGAGCTGGGAGGCGGGGGAGAGCTCCACCTGATCCTCCGTGCTGACGCGGATATAAGCGGCGGCGAGTTTGTAGTCGGTGGGCATGGCGGGCCTCCTTTCAAAGTGGGATGGATTTTGTTGACGGCTATTTGATTACTTTCCCGTATGTACGTTTATATACATAGTTGGGATTGTACTGAGAACAGGCGCGCTCCAGCTTTTTGAAGTCACAACTGATACTCTCCAGAAAGCCGTTTTGATGATTGACAACATCATAATAGGTCTGCGATGCGTGCTCCAATATGGCTGCGCGGTTATTATTGATAAAAGAGGCTTGGTGCCGGAGCAAAGACGCATACTGAGGATCAGGCTCAGCATCAATGTCAACAGGAATCAGAGCCTCATCACAAACAGGAATCATATTATTGAATCCGAGAAGACCGTAACGTCCACCATCGAGCCTAAAGATGTGTTTGCCGGACTTGATGTTTTCATGATTGCGTTTGGGAGATTCCATCGGGACAAAATACTTGAATTCGCCAACAAGTAGTACAACGCCAACATAGGGGCGGCGCTGGCCCTTGTTATACTGGACGCGTATATCACGACTATGTAGAAAGGAAATGTACTTATCCTGGACACGATAGATTCTTAAACGGGCCATAGAAACCTCCAAAATGATGAAAGCAGGATGGTCGTAACCATCCTGCTTTTTTGAGTCCTCACTTAACGGCAGAGGCTCTCCGCTTTTTCCGGGCCCAACTTAACGGCTTGGGCTCTCCGCTTTTTCTGGGCCCGACTTGACGGCTCGGGCTCTCCGCTTTGAGGTGGTAATGAACGGCGAGTGGCCAATATTCATTACACTGCGGATCTCTCCGCACGACTATTATACGCAGAGATTTCGGAAAAAATCAATAGCAGAGTGGTAAAAATTTATACAATTTGTGTAATATGTGATGCAGGATGCGTAATATTTGAATCAGTGTGAGATGCTACGTCAGCGGGAGCAAATGAAGAAAGAGACTATTTAGGAATAGAAAGAGGAGACTTTTAGGTGCAACTTTCCAAAATAAAGAGATTTTAGAAAGTTGAGTTGTTATTTGATGAGTTAACTTTCGGAAAATGCGGGATTTTAGAAAGTTACGAGGTTAGCGCAAATAGAGGCAGAAGAACAGGCCGGTGGCAAAGACAAGCGGTCAGATCAGTTATGAATTACTGTGCCACCGGTAGGCACGACGGAAACCGGCGTCCTCGGCTTCTTGAACAGTCCACGCATAGAACTCGCCCTTTTCCGGCTCGATGACAACCTTGTCATACTGCTGGTCAAAGGGAAGGTGGTATATCTTACTGCCGTCTCTGGACACATTGCATTTAATCATCGGGTAATCACTGAGAGGAAAGTTCTCCCGACACTTGATATTAAGATAGTTTGCACATTCACGCGCTAGATCGGAAAGCTTTGTCGTGGTAATGAACACGCCCTTTACGGTTTTGAGCGAATTGAGAGAAAACAAAACGGTGCTGCCATATAGCTGAAAGATATGCTTTTCGTGGATCGTCTTTTCCTGTGCCCAGCGCTTGCATTGAACCACAAGAATGTTGCTGTGGTTTTCAGCAATCAGGTCGCGCCCCATATCTTCAAGACCATACTGTGCACCTGAATACTGGACGCGATAACCGGCCTGCTCGTAACGATAGCCGACATACCGCTCATATTCAATGCCTGCTTCCCAGTCGGACTTCTTTCTACGTGACCAACGATCAAGAGCAAGCTGGTTACGCTGTGCTGAGGGAAGCCGCTGGTATTCTTCGGGAGACAGCCAGTTTTTTACATGGTCATATTCGTCATCGGAGGAAAAAGCGTACTCTGCGCCAACCTTTGGCGGAAGCTGCTTAAACTCTTCGAGCCAAGGAAAAAGAGTTTCAAAATAATTCAGCTGATATTCGAGCATCTTGCAGCGAGCAAGAAGCTCTCGCTTTTCGGCAGAAATCGCGCGGACTTCCTCTGCGCCCTTAAGAGCCGGACGGGATTTCCGAATAAGCGCGTTCGCACGCTTGAGATCCTGCAGATGCTCGTAGTCAGCAATCTGCGCAGCAAGCCAAGGCGCAGACTGCTCCTGACCATGCAGTAGATGATTGAGATCACTTTGTGATTTTAGAATCTCGTCGCGCTCCTTTTGGAAAATACCTTTCAGTTCATTCAGTTCCTTGCGATCTTGCTCAAGTGTTGTTTCGCGCTCAGCAAGGGTGCACTCTTTATCAGCAAACTGCTTTGTAAGTTGATCGTTCTTAGCCCTTGCGTCTGAAAGAGCACTTTCAAGGTCCGGAATTCTATGCGCTTCACCGGTGCCAAGAGAGTAAACCGTGTACAAGTAAATTAAGGAGCCAATTGTGATCGAAGCGGCCCGAAAATACGAAGAGTCGAAGGAAAGAATTTTGAAAATAAAAGAAAGCAGGAAAACTGCAAAAGTGATTGGAAGAATTGTTATAAAGACAGCTATAAATAAGGCAGACAGAAAATCTTTGATGTTGGCCACATTGCATGCTCCTTCTTGAAATATTGTTGTGCGACGACAATAAATCTTGAGATAGCGTTATCTGACTGTGCTGATGAAGTGCGTGGCCTTGCCTATGATATGGACGTTGGCCATATCGGTGCCCCAGTAGACAAGGGGGCGGAAGGTCGGATTCTCCGCTTCCAAGACGATGTGATCATCGAAAAGGCGGACACGCTTGAGTGTTGCATCGTTCTCAACCAGAACGGCGGCGATCTCGCCGGTCTCGACTGTATCCTGGCGGCGAATGCAGACGATATCCCCGTCATAGATGCGGGCGTTGATCATGCTGTCGCCTTTGCAGGTGAGCGTGAAATCGCATTGTACCCAGTCCGGTACCTCGTCGAAGCCGTCAAAGTTTTCCTCGGCGGTGATGGGCGTGCCGCAGGCGATCTGCCCGAGGCGCGGGACGCGGCGGGAATGCGGCATGGGAAGGATATTATCAGGGAGATCGTTGTCCCAACCCATCAAATAGGCAGGGGTGGTATGCAGCGCAGCGGCCAGCTTTGCGATTTTATCCCGGCGCATATTGGCAATATCACCGGTTTCCCATTTTCTGACCGTGCTCTTCCCAACACCAACTGCATTCCCAATGTCCTCAAGTGTAAGATGCTGGGACTCACGAAGGTACTTGATTTTATCTTTCATTTCCATGAGGCGTCACCCCTTTCGAGAGCAGAATAACATATATGTGTCTTATTTGCAACACGAATTAAGAAAAAAGTTTCATAAAAGACAAATTGAGTATTGACAGGGAAAAGTTGCTGTGTTATGGTGGTGTCGTAAAAGACACAGGAAAGGAGGGTGACGTATGAACTCAGAGCTGCTTCTTCAGAAAATCAAAGATAAGGGCATGTCGATCGGCGATATTTGCAAGCGCCTCGACATGAGCCGCAGTGCATTCTATCGGAAAGTTAAGGGAATCACAGAGTTTACGCAGAGTGAAATTGCGAAGATCTGTGCGATCCTTGATTTGGATTCTCCGATGGATGTTTTTTTTAGCTCAAAAGTGTCCTAAATGACACTTTTGGAGGAATAGGACAATCTTCAGCGGCCATAGGCTGAGGGAAAGGAGGTGCGACCGTGGCGAAGAAGAGAGAGCCGATCCGGGTGGAGGCATACGTGAAGGTGAACGGCGAGGACGTGAACGTGGACACGCTGAGCCCGGAGCAGAAGCGCAAGCTGGCGACGTGGATCAAGCTGACCGTGTGCAACGAGCTATACCGCGGCCGCGCCGTGTTTACTGCGAAGGAGGCAGAAGTGTGAGCGAAGAAAAAAGAACTGCCCGCCCCAGAGGGACGGACAGTGCAAGAGTGATCCAGGTGATCGAGACGAAGGCGCGCGTGGGGCGCGGGACGGAGCAGGACCCGAACCGAGTTGTGACGCAGTACTGGAGCCTTGAGGGGGAGCTGCTGGCGCAGGATGATCCGCTTATTGGTTACGAGCCTCGGTGATGGCATCACCAGAAGCAATTATTTGGCTCAAAAGGGCTTCTTCGTCATGCCGGCCAATGTACCATTTTTCAATTAGCAACTCGATCAGACGCAAAAGACGCTTCGCCTCATCAGGTTCGACATCAATGATAAGGTTAACGTCCTGCTCCATATGAGCACCTATATTACCAATTTTTCGAGTGGCATCGATTGCAGCCCATTGTGACGGAGTGACTTTGTCCCGGATTGCTTGTATCTCCTGATTCAGATTCCGCATACCTGAAATCTCCCAATAGTCACGGATCATTCCTTGCAGACATCGACGGGCAAGCGTCGCGGATGCCTTAGGGCTGCTGTTTAAAATGATGCAAGCCTCTTCATAGTCGTCGCGGATCGCTTGGGGGACATAATCGGGATAGTGTTGATATACAGCCCTGGGATGCACAAGAACGATATTGTCTCGATCAAGAAAATCGTTGTTTGAAGTCACAGCAAAGGTTATTTTCTTACATTCATCATTTGGGCATTTGTACATGTCAATAGTTGCATGAGGGGAAAACCTTCTCGAAGAACCTTCACCAATAAAGCCGTCGAAATCGAGCATGTAAGAGCTGTACGTCGATGTTGTAATGGACATGTTTTGGTTGCAAAAAGGACATCTAAATCCAGACATGAAAACACCACCTTTCGACAGGATTCTATCACGGAAGGTGAAAATGCACAAGTCACTAGGCTAGGAAACTAAAGATAACCACTAGATGTTGTACTCTTTTTTACAAAAATATTTCAGAAGAATTGGAAGGAGGAACCAATGAAGAAAGTCAAGCGCGAGCTGGCGCATGAGTGCTGGCTGTGCGGCAGGAACGGGTGCGGGGATCCGCTGGACAAGCACCACATTTTCGGCGGAGGGAACCGCAAGAAGAGCGAGCAGTACGGGCTGTACGTCTACCTATGCCACAACCGCTGCCATGAAAACGGGCCGGAGGCCGTGCACCGGAATCCGGAGACGGCGCAGCGGCTGCATGAGTACGGCCAGCGCCTGGTGATGGAGGAGCAGGGCTGGAGCATGGAGGACTTCCGGCTGGAGTTCGGCCGCAACTACTTAGAAACGGAGGATTGAATATGCCGAAGAAGACGATGATGCTCTGCAGGCCGTGCGCGGACAAGCTGAGCGTGAACGCGACGGTGCGCGCGGTGCGCCGCGGCGTGGACATGAAGATCACCTGCCAGATGTGTGGTCGGCGCCGCTTTGGCGCGGAGTACGAGGTCGGCGGGAAGGGATACGAAGGAGGCGTCGACGACCATGGCGGTAAGTAAGGAGCAGGTTTGGTTCCTGCGGCACGAGGGGCACGGCGTGGCCATCGTACGGGCAGAAAGCTTTGAGCAGGCGACCGTGGCCGCAGCGAAGTTCTGGGGCGTGCCCTGGGGCAAGGTGGCCGCGGGGATCGAGGTGGAGCGAACCAAGCCGCTGGTGACCAACATCTGCGCGAAGTGCGGCAAGATGTTCTGGGGCGGGAAAGAGATCCTCTGCACGCAGTGCGAAAAGGCACAGCGCGAGGAAGACGCCGAGCAGGTACGGATCCGGAGGATGCTCCGGGAGCGATATAAACAGGAAGCACGAATGATGAAGAAAGGAGCAGAAGATGAAGAAGGACGAGGCGCAGAAGTGGAAGCGTGACCTGCTGCTGACCGCGGCGGCGCTGATCGTCTGGGCGGTCGCGCTGTGTGTGTTCGCAGAGGCGGCGGAAGGCGCGCCGGAGGCCATGGACACCGGGACGCGTACGCTGGTGACGATCGGTGCGGCGACCGTGGGCACGTGGCTGATGCGGTTTATCTGCTGGTTGGACAAGCCGGTGCAAAGGAGGAAGCACAATGGATGAGATAAAGCCGTGCCCGTTCTGCGGCGGGAAAGCAGACGTCAGACACGGGAATCTGTACATGGATGAGACATACAGAGTCGAGTGCTCGGCGTGCCTGGCAATGACGCGGCGATATATGGTCAATCATCCACAGATCAGGTCGGACGGATCAAGGGACGAGAACACGCGATATACGGCGAGGGAGGCCATCGAGAAGGCCGTTGAGGCATGGAACAGGAGGTCGTTGCTGTGAAGCGGGACCTCTGCGAGATCTGCGGGCGGGAGATCCATCCGCACAGCAAGCGGCGTCTAAACGGTGCGATCCGCGTGATCACCATGGCGCAGGACGTGTGCATCGAGTGCAAGGAGAAGGTCGAGCGGACGGACTGGAACCGCGTGGCGCGGCGGGAAATCCTGAAAGGAGGAGCTGACAGATGAGCATGTGCGCGGGGAAAACAGAATGCAAAATCTACCGAGACAAGGCTTTCTGCGCGATGCGCAAAGAGCGGGAAAACGGCAGAGGCGTTTGTACTTGCCGACACGCACGGCTGCAGTGTGAAGTCAGAGGCTGTGTGCTTGAAGGCAGCTGCGAAATTGCGTGGCTCAGAAAAGAAAACAAAAGGACCTGACCCTTGGCAGAGGGTCAGGCCCGGCAGAAAAAACTGACGAAAGGAGTATTTCTGCTGCGCTGATTATAGCACAGCGCGCAGAAAAACACAAGTATGAACGAGGTAACGAAGACCAGGACACCGGAGATCGTGGCGGCGGAGATCCGCACATTCACGGCATCGATGCTCAACAGCATCATCGAGATCGGCCGGCGCATGTGCGAGGCGAAGGAGATGCTGGAGCACGGAGAGTTCATCCCATGGATCGAGCAGAACACCGGCTACTCCCAGAGCACCGCGAACAACTTCATGCGCCTCTATCGGGAGTACGGAGAGGAGCAGGGAAGCCTGTTTGGAACCGGGGTTTCAAATTCCCAAACGTTTGGGAATTTGACCTATTCCAAGGCTTTGGCGCTGCTGGCACTGCCCGCGCCGGAGCGCGAGGCGTTCGTGGAAACGCACGCTGTGGACGATATGACCACGGCGGAGCTGAAGCAGGCGATCCGCGAGCGGGACGAGGCCAAGGCTGCGCTGGAAATGGCGGACGCAAAGCTGAGTAACGCACGCGAGGAAAACGACGCGCTGGCGCTGCGGCTGCAGGAAGCGGAGCAGACGGTCAAGGACTTCTCCGAGCAGAACGTAGAGCTGACGGACGATCTGGCCAACGCGGAAAAGCGCGTGAAGGAGCTGGAGTCCCGCCCGATCGACGTGGCGGTGCAGGTGGACGAGGAGGCCGTGAAAAAGGCCGCGGCGGAAGCCAGAGCGGCGGCGGAAGCCGAGTGGAGACAAAAGCTGATGGCCGCGGAGGACAAGCTGGCCAAGGCCGAGAAGAAGGCAAAGGACGCGGCGGACAAGGCAAAGAGCGCGGACAGCCGGGCTGAGGAGCGCACGAAGGAGCTGCACGAGGAGGCGGAAAACCTGCGCACTGCACTGGAGCAAGCGAAGAAGGACGCCGCGGCGGAGGCCGAGGCGCTGCGGAAAAAGCTGGCCATGAGCGGAAAGGAGCTGACGGTGTTCCAGCTGCGCTTCAGGGAGTGGCAGGAGGCGTATCTGGCAGTGAAACAAGCCTTCCCCGACGTGGACGAGGAGCGAAAGCCTGCGCTGCGCAGCGCGATCCGTCAGCAGATCGACGCGTGGAGAAAGGAGTTCGCCGATGAGTGAGAGACTGCAGGAAGCGCTGGACGCCATCACCAAGCTGCAGCCGGTGGCGGAGGGCCCGGTATGGATGGTGGGCGAGCAGCTCAAGGACATGCTGCGCGACGCGCCGGCACTGGCCGGGATCGTGATCGAGGATCTGCAGGCGGACAAGGACGCCTTGAAAAAGTGCGAGAGCAAGATCCGCGAGCACGCGAGAAAGCACGGCGGGTGCTGCATCCCGCGAGACGCCGAGAAGATCATCCGGGAGCACTTCGGCCTGCAGGCGAAACAGGAGGCGCCGAAGGCTGCTGATGACACGCTGGTGTCGCTGGACAGCTTCTTTTAAGGGGGCGGCGTGATGGAGAGCATTCTATCAATGCTGCCCGTGGAGCCGCGCGAGGAGATGATGCGGTGGGCCGCGAAGAAGCTGGACCGGCAACTCGGGCTGCATCTGCTGACCTATAAGCGGGCGCAGTACATCCCGGAGGACGGCGAGATCGGCTGGCCGCTGTATCAGACCGAGGAGCCGAGACCGAAGTGGGCCGCGCGGTGCAAGTGCTCGGCCTGCGGCGAGGAGTGGTACAGCGCGTGGCTGGGCGACGGGATCCGGATGTACGTGGACTATGACGGAAACAGCTTTCCCGGCGTGCCTACGGATGACACACCGGCGGACGAGACGTTGATGAGCCGGGAGGGCGACGAGGTCGCCTGCCCGTGGTGCGAGAAGGAACTGATGGCGCTGCCGGCGCGGAAGCTGCGAAACGGACGCACCTGGCAGATCATGGCGGCGAGCGTGGAGAACGTGGGAGCGTACACCGCGGTAGTCTACTGGCTGCTGACGCGGTGGTTTTCCCCAAAGGGAGACGAGAAGGAGAGCTGCGCGCCGACGCACGCGGTGGTGATCGACAAGGACGGCGGGCTCAGGATGTACAAGCGCGCGGGCTTCAACACGCGCGGGCACCTGTATCCGCTGGAAAGCTGGGAGAGGCAGAAGACCGCGGCGGATCCGCTGCAGTACCGCTACTACGACTACGGATCGATCAACCACACGGCAGTCGGTGGGTGGATCTGCCCGGACGTGCCGGAGCAGAAGGGGCAGACGGGCGAGAAGACCGGGCTGGCCGATTACGTGAAAGGCGGCGGGGCGTACCCGTACTTATACCTGCGCTTTTGGCGGGAGCACGCGACGATCGAGAACCTGGTGAAGGCCGGGTGGGTCGAGACGATCGACAGCTTTATCGGCGACGAACTGAACGCACGTCAAAACTACAACGGGAAGTTGGAATGCCCGGAGGAGCTGGACTGGATGGCACACTGGGACTACGCGAAGCCGATGGACATGCTGTTCATGACGCGGGAGGAGGTAAAGCAGGGCCGCAAATGGAAATGGAGCCAGCAGATGACGCTGCTGTGGTGGAACTTTGTGGATTACGGCGGCATCCGGCGCGGCGACGCGACGGAGCTGGACCGGCTGACGAAGATCTATTCCGTGGGAAAGCTGGAGGAGTTTATCAGCTACGTCGGCGAGGAGGGCTGGGAATGGTTCCTGGGCGACTTCGACCGATACCTTGAAAAGCAGCGGCGGAAACACGGCCTCGGCGGGCGCGAGAGCCTGGAGATGATGATGGACTATCGGATCATGCTGGACCGATTGGTGGACGAGCCGACGGAGGACGAGCTGTGGCCGCGGGATCTGCGCGCCGCGCACGACCGGATGGCACAGGCGGAGCGGGCGAAGAAGGCCGAGGAGCACCGCAAGGAATTCGAGGCGCTGCGCGAGAAATGGCACGCCCTGGAGTGGAGCGACGGGAAGATCTGCGCGGTGCTGCCGAGGGACAACGGTGATCTGGTATCCGAGGGACACGTGCTGCACCACTGCGTGGGTGGGTACGGCCAGACGCACCTTGGCGGCAAGCTGATCATCTTCATCCGGCATGCGCGAAGACGTGACCGGAGCTGGTTCACGCTGAACATCGACACCACAGGGAAGGACTGGCGCGAGATCCAGCTGCACGGCTACGGCAACGAGTGGGCCGACGGGAAGAAGCTGCACATCCCGAAGGAGGTGCGCGCGTTCGTCGACCGCTGGGAGCACGAGGTGCTCGCGCCGGCGTTCCGGAAGGTTCGGGAAGAAGAATTCCGCGAGGCCGAGGCGGCGGGACTTGCCGAGGAGCTGATGAGCGGGAAGAAAAAGAGAAAGAGAAAAGGCGCGGCATGAGGCCGCGCCAGGGTGAAAATGTTACGAAAGGTCTGCAGATTTCAGAATGGGACAATCCGCTCCTGTTCCTCCGCAGTAGCTGCAGCTGTGTTCAGCAGCATAGTCACAGGAAATACTTCTTAACTTATAACCGCGATTGGTGGTTTGCGGAACGGGGATTACGAAATAAGTTGCCTCGATTTGATAATTGCACTTCTGCTGCGGGCAATAGCCGAAAAATGATTTGGAAATCTGATTCATGACAAGCACCTCCCTCCCAAAAAAAGCATATCGCAATCCGAGACGATTTTCAACACGGGAAAAACAACATTTTCAAAATGAGAGAAAAAAGCAAAAAGAAAAAAGGAGAGAAAATACCATGGACCTATTGACAAGAAACAACACAGTGACACAAGAGCAGATCGACCGGCTGTGGGAAACGGCAAAGGTCGAGGTGACGACCGCGTACGACAAGTGCACGGTGATGACCGTGAAGCTGGAGAACGGCTTCATCCTGTCGGCGAGCAGCGCGTGCGTGGATCCGGCGAACTATGACCCGGAGCTTGGTGCGCAGATCTGCCGCAGAAAGATCGAGGACAAGCTGTGGGAACTGGAGGGCTACTGCCTGCAGAAGCAGCTGTTTGAAGAGAGAGCGGCGGCGCAGAACGATATGACGGCAGAGCGCGAAGGCGCAATTCTGGAGGCGGCAATCGAAACGTGGGGCGAGCGGGCTCAGATCGGCATGGCCGTCGAGGAAATGAGCGAGCTGACAAAGGCCCTGTGCAAATACCTGCGCTTCCAAAACGGAGATCTGGATTGCGATGCGGCGGCACTGCTGCGCTGCGCAGTGCTGGAGGAGATGGCCGACGTCGGGATCATGCTCAATCAGATGGCGCTGATCTTCGGGGATCCGACAGAACAGGAGATCTACAAGCTGGAGCGGCTGGAGCAGCGAATCAACCGCGATAAGAAAGGAGAAGAATGATGGACCTTTTGACGGAAAACAGCGCGAGTGCGGAGCTGCTCAGCGCGGTGCAGAAAATGCGGCAGACCGAGAAGGCGCGCATGGGGCGCGATTACGCCAGCGCACACGAGGCCTGGGCGCGGCTGACAGAGCTGAACGAGCAGGCGAAGAAGGAAGCCAAGAGCGCGGACGAACTACTCAAGGATCTCTGGGGCGCGGTGAAGGAGCGCAATGAGGATGAGATCCACGTCGAGCTGCGGCAGCTGGGCAACGCCATGATCGGCGTGTGCATGACCTACGCTTTAATGGCTGCAGAGGCTCACAGAGCGGCGGAGGAACTGTGATGAAGAAGAAAATAAAAACCGCGACACAAACCAGCAAAGCGTTTGTGGAGCGAAAGGACGCGCAGCGGAGCGAGCGAGACCTGCCGCCCTGCGGTCAGGGCGAGGGATACGGAGCTTGCGCGGACGCGGCGGCGGAAGCGCACAGAGCCGCGGAGGAGCTGTGATGGACATTCGGGAAGAGCCGTACGCAAAGTGGCTGGAGGAAACCCTGAGGGGGATCGTGGAGATGAAGCCGGAGCGGATCTGCCTGTGCGCGATGCTGCCCGGCGGTGAGGTGGCCACGTGCTATTACCAGTGCGACGCCAGCGATCTGGCGCTGTTTGCGCACAACATCTATTCCGACGCCATGCTGGAGGTGATCCGGAACAACCGGGACCTGCTGCGCGATGACGACGAGGAGGCGGAGGACGAATGACCGAAAGGCCGTGCGGGAAGGACTGCCCGAGGCGGAAGCCGGGCTGCCAGAACGAGGAGACCTGTGAGAAGTGGAAGGAACACATGATCCGCGTGCGCGCCGACCGCGCCGAGCGCAAAAAGCGTGTCGGTGCGGCGGCGGATTATCGAGAGGTGCGGCGGATCAAGCAGAGGAGATATCAGGAGCGCGGATGATGAACCATGATGCAACGCATTGCGCGGATTGGACACCTGAGTGTCCGAAGCTCTGTTACCGTGCGGAGCTGACCAGAGAACTGAACAGGATCTGCTATGTGCTGCCGGTTTCCTGGTCGCACTTCAAAGGGACAAAGGAGTGCCTGGCGTGGCCGGGCGGAAAGCGAGGAATTATCAAATGAGCATCACAATGCTTTTGATCGGGCTGGTGATTGGGACCGCGGCGGGATTCGTCATCGCGGTGATGTGCGATGACGGCGGGGCCTACGACTGGGACGACGTGGAGCAGGCGTGGCATGACGGCATTGAGCTGGGCCGCGAGCTGGGACCGAAGGACGCCAAGAATGAGTGAGCTGGGTACTTATTGCAAGGGCTGCGATCATCTGAAACCGACCGGCAGTGGGAAGACCTGCGACTACATGCTCGACACCGGGCGCCGCAGGCCTTGCCCGGCCGGCGAAGGCTGCACCGAGCATACCAAGCGGCAGCCGGACAAAAAGAAGCGCAAGGCTTCCATCCCGGAAGCTCTTCTGCTGGGCGCGGATCGAAAAGTCTACGGAAAGCTGGACGAGGCCCGCGCGAAGGAATTGTATGACCAGGGGCTGGGGGATCAGAAGATCGCAAACGCGCTGAACGTGGCGAAGTCAACGGTTGCCTCCTGGCGGAAAAGGAACGGCCTGCCGAACCATCAGCAGCTTGTCGAGATGAAACAGGCCGAAGCGGAAAAAACGGAAAGCGGCACAGCCGCGGAAGAGGACAAAGCAATGAAGAAAGACAATATGCCAGCAGGCGGTGCGGTCATTGCGCCGGAGGAAGTCAGCAAAGCGGAAGAGCCTGCAGCGGTGGGCGAGGAAGTGCAGGGCGGCGAGACTTTGACCGTGCAGGGGCTGTGCGCCATCGTACAGAGGCTGATGGACTTCGGGCTGGGCGAGGCACACATTTCCATCGCCGGGAAAACACTGGAGGACTTCCGGTGCGTAACGGTGCAGCTGGGCAGCGACGTGCAGATCGACCTGAGCTGAGGAGAGGAGAATCGTGATGGAGAGGCTGAGTGATACGGCAATCGAAATTGTGAACGAGTTGCACCGAGAACGGCTTGACTATCACAGCGAGTATCTTCCGCTGGTTGGCGCGCTTTACCGCCTCGCCGCCTACGAGGACACGGGGCTGGAGCCGGAGGAAATCGAAATAGCCAACAAAGTAATCGTGTCAGCTTTTAACCTTGCCGCGAAAAGCGGGACGTATATGCTGATTGAGCGCTTGCAAGAAATAATTTGTGCCGAAGCCGAAGGCCGCCTGCTGGTGCTGCCGTGCAAGCCGATGACAACCGTGTACGTTATTGAACACGTTGATTGCTATATGGACACTGAGGCGTGTCCGATGCTTGATGAATCTGGTAGGTGCAACGGTGAAGGAGAAATGCCGTGTCCATTGCACATTGTTGAAGTGGTAGCAGATATAGATTCTCTTGCCAAATGGATTGTGCTTAACGCTATCGGCAAAACCGTCTTCCGCACCCGCGAGGAGGCCGAGGTAGCACTTAGAAAAGGAGGGGACGAGTGATGGAGTGTCCGTTCTGCGGATGCAGACTTGAGTTGGAAATCATCCAATGCAAACCACGAACCGCTCCAGTTGCGACACTATACTGCCCAAACGGTGATTTTATCTCTGGCGAGGGGAGACCGACAAAGTGTCTTGCAGAACTGGAAAGCGCGTATAGGTGGAACAAAGGAGAGAACGAGTGATGAAACGAATGACGAAGCGTGATGAAGACGGACGCGCAAGGCTTACCAAATTTGGAATGCAGATGTATTGTTCCACACAGGCCACCGCTGATTGTCTTGCGAAACTTGAAGACCGTCTCGCCGCCTACGAGGATACGGGGCTGACGCCGGGGCAGGTGTCGGTTCTACAAACGCATCCCGACCACGCTTATGCAGATTATGTCCGCACTCTTTGGCACGATATCGGAGGTATGGAGCGTATGGAGGCGGTGGCAAAAGCCGAGCGGGAAGGTCGCCTGGTGGTGCTGCCGTGCAGGGTGGGGGATATGTTGTATGTCATAATTGACGGCAAGATTTACGAGGGTGAAGTATATCACATCAGTTATAGTGACTATTACGGGAAGGTAACGGCTACCGCTTGGACAAAGAGCGGTGTTGGAGGTAACTTAGAAGATTTCGGCAAAACCGTCTTTCAAACCCGCGAGGAGGCCGAGGCAGCGATGGAAGCACTTCACAATACTTAAAAGCAACGCAGTCGTGAGGCTGCGTCCTGCGCCCGGAGAGCGGACGCGGGACGGAACT
>CAMHER010000020.1 GCA_946184215.1 uncultured Clostridia bacterium
AACACACACCATCGCGAATCTGATGGGCCATTTTCTGGCCCAGGGCAAGAGCGTCCTGGTGACAAGCCACACCAAGAAAGCGCTGAGCGTCCTGAAGGAAAAGGTCACGCCCGGGCTGCAGAATCTGTGCGTCTCCATTCTGGATGATTCCAACGTGGATATGGAGAGGTCGGTCGACGGGATCACGGACTACATGTCCAGAACGACCTCGTTTGAACTGAAAAAGGAAATGGACGCGCTGGCTGCTGAGCGGCGGGATATCATCGATCAGCTTGCCAGAGTGCGGCGGAATATATTTGCGATCATCCAGCAGGAATGCGGCAGCATCGTGCTGAATGGCGAGTCAATCTCTCCTTCCAAAGCGGCGGCTTTTGTAAGTGAACGCGCAGAGGATCTGTCATACATTCCGGGCAGCGTTCGCCTTCACGCGCCACTGCCCTTGTCCTTTGAGCAGCTGAAAGATCTGTACCGGAGCAACGAAGGGATTTCCGAGCCAGACGAAGAAGAGCTAAAATGCGGTATTCCTGACCCTGCCGGGATCCTGTCTCCCTCAGATTTTGAGCAGATATGGACAGCGCTCCAAGCGGCAAAAGGAGAAATCTCATCCACAGAGCAGAAGAAAAACTGGCGGGTTCATCTCGATGAGAATGAAGGTCGAGTCGAGCTGACCGGCGGGTTCGGTAAGCTCTCTTTCCGGCTTACAGATGACGAAACGCTGCATGCTCTGAAAGATTATAATGCCTCTTTCGGACAAATCGGGCAGTGGATGAAGTGCGCTGCGGTCGATGGAAAAAACGGCGGAGCCTATCGTCAGCGTTGGATCACGTTGATTGATCAGATACGGAGCACCTGTGAATATGCGGAGTCCGTCGTTGCCGAGCAGTTTGGAAAGACAATTGAGATTGCGCCGGATGCGGATGATGCCCTGCGCCGCACATATGAAAAGATCCGTGGGATCCTTGCAAGCAAGGGAAAGCTCTCGTGGTTTGATTTGACCTTCAATAAAGAAATCGAACCCGCCCTGTCTAAATCCGGTGTTGACGGTCATCCCGTTCAAACTGCCGAAGAGTGCGACATTATTCTGCATTGCATGGAGTTGAACTCTATGCGGAAGCAGTGCGCGCTCTATTGGAATGAACTGCTTGCGCCCAATGGCATTCCCGAGTTTTCCACGCTGGATGCGAGAAGACCGGAGTCGATTGCGGCCAACATGCTGCCGCAGATCGAGCGATATCTCGATTGGTATCATACGGATTATCAGCGTTTGGCCGATCTTCTGGAAGAAGCCGGTCTGTCGTCAGATACCCTTTTTATGAAGGATACGCTGGATTCCGACCTTGTTGCAACCGGAAAGATATTGGATGCTGTCGACCACATCATTCCGTCTGTTTGTGACGTATATGGCGCTGCACTCAGGATCCGGGAAAAAACCGCACTCCTGGCAGCTACGAAACAGATCTTGCTTTCCGGACAGAGGGCGGGCAGTCAAACCTGCCGCAGAGTCGTTGAAATGATGGATGGCGGAGATGTTTCCGGTTACGCAGATGCGTTTGCTACGTTGGAAAAGCTGTACGAGAAGTATGCCCTGCAGAGCAGCCGGGGAGAACTTCTGCACGAGCTGGAGCCCTTTGCCCCGCAGTGGGCGGAGGCTATCCGCGCCCGGGTTGGGATCCATGGTCAGGCGATCGTTCCGGAAACGATAGAGGACGCCTGGAAATGGAAGCAACTGTCGGGGATCGTTGCAGAAATCACCGCGCAGCCTTTTGAGGCGCTTCAGGCAGAGAGCCTGCGACTCAGCAAAGAGTATCGGGATACTACCGCAAGATACGCTGAGAAGAGCGGATGGTATCACCTGCTTCGCCGCACAGAAGCAGACATCGATATGAAGCAGGCATTGCAGGGGTGGAAACAGACCGTCAAGCGGATCGGCAAGGGAACGGGAAAGACCGCGCCTGCTCTGAAAGCGAAGGCCAGAGAGTTGATGACAAAATGCCAGAGCGCAGTTCCCGGATGGATCATGCCGATCAATCGCGCGCTGGACAGTTTGAACCCCAAGTCTAACCGCTTTGATATCATTATCATCGATGAGGCCAGCCAATCGGATGTCTCATCACTTGCCATTCTGTATATGGGCAGAAAGCTTATCATCGTCGGCGATGACAAGCAGGTCAGCCCCATGGCGATCGGCGTGGAAGCAGATAAAATGAGCGCCCTGGAGCAGATGTACATAAAGGACAAGATTCCCAATTCCCATCTGTACAATGCCAAAACGTCTATTTACGATATTGCGGCTACGACCTTCCAGCCTCTGATGCTCCGGGAGCATTTTCGCTGCGTGCCGGAGATTATCGGTTTCAGCAACATGCTCTCCTATGATTACAAGATCAAGCCCCTTCGAGACGCCAGCAACAGCGTACTGCTGCCCGCGGTCGTCAATTACCGGGTCGCAAATGGGCATCGTGAACACAACAAGACAAACCCCAATGAGGCCAAGGCGATTGTTGCGTTAATGCAGGCATGCATTGATCAGCCGGAATATGCCGGAAAGAGTATGGGCGTTATTTCCCTTCTGGGCGATGAACAGGTCAAGCTGATCCAGCAACTGATTGAGAAAAAGATTAATCCCAAAGAAACTGTACGCAGAAACATCTTGTGCGGCAACTCAGCAAACTTTCAGGGTGATGAGCGCGATGTGATTTTCCTGAGCGTTGTCGACAGCGGCGACGGGAACGGGCCGATCCATATGCAGAATTTTGGGCCGGATGATGCCATTAGAAAGCGTTATAATGTTGCTGCCAGCCGTGCTCGGGATCAGCTTTGGGTCGTGGATTCCCTCGATCCAGCAAGTGACCTGAAACCCGGCGACATCCGTAAAACGCTGATTGAATACTCCATCAATCCGCAGGCATCCGATGTTCGCAGGGCTGAAATTGAAGCGCATGCAGAATCTCCCTTTGAAGCTGGAGTTGCAAAAACACTGTCTGACAGAGGTTATCATCTGGTCCAGCAGTGGAAAGTCGGCGCATATCGGTTGGATATGGTCGCGGTTTGCGGAAAGAAAACGGTTGCTATCGAATGTGATGGAGAGCGCTGGCACAGCGGAGAGACGAAGGTTCGCGAAGACATGGAACGGCAGACAATTCTAGAAAGATTGGGATGGCGCTTCATTCGAATTCGCGGAAGTGAGTATTTCCGGAATCCCGAAAAAACCATGGAACGGGTTATCAGAGAATTATCCTCTTTTGGGATCGAACCGGAAGAGAGCAACTCGGCACCAGCTGAAAGCCGTACTTCTGAGCTGTTTCAACGGGTGAAGAGTCAGGCAGAGCTTGCACTCCTAAAGGAAAACGGACAAGCGATAGAGTCGATAGAGGATACAATCGCAGGTGCTTTGGATCCTAAGCGAGTTATCAGAGAATTGCTCAAGACGCCTTCGCCGCTGCCCCAAGTTCCAGCGCAAAAGAATACTATTTCAGAGCGTTCTGAAGGAATCGGTGACCAGGCCTCGGCGACTGAATTTGGGGAGAGAAAGGGAGCCGACGCTCAGAATCCACAGCGTGAAAGAGAGCAGGCCAATGCAGAGACGGTCGATAGCCGCAAAAACGAAAGAGGAGAGAGAGGAGAGGCAGGTACACAAAATAAACATACAGGTAGTATATTAAGCGCAATTGAGGAAAGCGAGAAAACACCACAATCTCCGAAAAACAGCACACATAATCACGATGACAGGACGTCTTTTTCCCGTTGGCTTGAAGACGACAAAAAGCTTTCCGCTCGAGATAGCAGGAGCGTTGTTTCTGCATTGTCTATTTCGCAAATGTTTTTGCAAGAGAATATAACGCCAAAGCTTTCATTGTTTTCTACAGTTCCAGGCGTAGTAAAAGATTCAATCCGTGTGTTACTATCTGATCCGGTCTTTTCAAAGAAGAACGACGAGCGCGGAGGAAGATACTTTGATGCGTTGGTGAAGCTAAATGAATTCAATCAGCGAAACGAATCGGCATCGACGAATATCATGGAATTTGTTGTTCCTGTGGTTGATGAGAAAGCAGACAAAGAAAAGACTGGATCTGTCGAGGAAGCCCTATCCGCAAAGGGTGTTCCTTATTGGAAAGCCGCCAAAAACTATCTTTTCATAGAGAAAAAGAATGCACCGGATGACGTGATGCGGGCAATTCGAAAATGCAGTGATATTATTTCTGTAACTTCCGTTCGAAGATATGGAAACGATTGTTGGAGAATTCGACTTTATGAAGAAAACCCGGTGATGCAGGAGGATTCTCACAAGACAGAAAGCAACCGCGATAAATTTCAGCAGGATACGGCGAACAAAATCTCTCTTTCTTCAGAGAAAACAGAACCCGTAACTAATGCTGAACCTAAGCTTGGCATATCCTCCTCAGAGCAAGCAGACAATTCAGTCACTGAGCAAATGGTGATTCCTGAAGTGGAAAAGCCGCAACAAAAACCTGCGAATGTGATAGCGTTGCTGAAGCAAAACAAAATCAAGTACGTTGATAAGCGGCAGAGCAACGGCGCGTTGTGGATCATCGGTGGGCGGGAACTTGACCCAATCGTGCGGGAATGCCGAAAGCTTGGCGTTTATTTCCGGTACAAAGCAGACGGAGGAAGGCAAACCGGCTTTAAGCCAGGCTGGTGGGCGAAATAATGAAACACTCGAGTCGTAGCGCGTTTTAGTTTGTGTTTCTGTCTGTCGACACATTGTACAGCACTAGCTTGGACGCTTGGGACGCGCTGGGAATGGGGTCGTGAGGCGGCATCTCGCCTGTGCGGGTTCCCTGCCGGCGTAGTGGCCCACTACATAGGCCGCTATATGCAGATGCACCTTGCGGCAGAGGAGCGCATCGCCGATGTGTGGCCTGAGGCTGTCGAGCTGACTGTTGCTCTGCTTGCCGGGCGGCTAGATGTAGCTGTTAGCCTTGCCGATCAGGGCGTGATCGATCCTGACACGGCCGCGAGGTTGGGAATGTTGCAGTGTGAGGAAATTGGCCAACTGTTGGATGGGGATGATGCATATGAGGCGTAGGTGGTTTGCGTAGCTGCTGTGTGTGGCAACTGTAGTCGCATACACGGCAGCTGTGATGGTAGCATATGTTCTTTCCAAATCTATGGAGTCCACTGTGCATGTGCATTCCATCATCGTCGGTTGGAGACTGCCGTATGTTATCGGCGATTCCGAGCCGCAGCACGGTGAGATTGTGATTTTCAAAGATAACAAAGAACGTGGCGTTCTATTGATTTCTATTGATTAAGAGAATCATCGGTATTGCCGGAGACGTGATCGACATCAAGGACGGCTTCGTTTATGTGAACGGTGAGAAAAGCTCCGAGAAGTATTTACCGGAAGGAACGGAAACGAGTACTGGCGAAACCTCACATTGGGAAGTCTCTGAGGGATGCTGTTTCGTCATGGGAGACAACAGAGGCTCTTCTTTTGATAGTTGGTATTGGACACTCGAATATATACCATACAGCGCTCTGCAGTCTCGGTTTGTTGGTTGGCTCTCTATTATATAGTTGACTCCAGACCATTTTTGCGCTACCCTAAACACGTATGTAAGCCCCAAAAGTACGGGAAAAGTCAAACTCTCCAAGGTTCAAATTGCCCCAAAAAACACCCCAAAATTTTTTGTTAGCGCAGGAAGCCATTGATTTTACAGGGCATACGTGGTTTTGGATTATCAGACTCCGACTCTGGAGGTCGTGGGTTCGAATCCCGTCAGCCGTACCAAAAGGCAGGCATTCCCATAAGGGGATACCTGCCTTTTTTGTTAAGGATCGTGAACCCACGACCTCCAGCTGCGAAGCACATTCAATCCGCCGGAGGCTGTTTTGCGCTTTGCGTAAAACAGGTCGTTGGTTCGAATCCCGTCAGCCGTACCAAAACGCAGCCACCCCGTATGGGATGGCTGCGTTTTTGAATAGCATCAGAGGAATTCGAACCGAGCAGGAGCAACTGGCGCACGCCAGAGCCGCGAGTACGAAAGCAGCAATTGTGCTCTTTTGAAAAAACAAAAGGCACAATGTGAAGAAATATCCCCCCGGGGGGCTTGTGGGAATGATTTTGGGAGAATAAAATATGCGTATGAACATGCGATCGGATTTAGAAAAAAACAGAAGAAAGAATGTGGCGGCAATCGCTGTCCTGGCTGCAGCCGTGATGGCGCTCGCTCTTGTTTGCCTGTTTGTGGGTTCTTCTCACATGAGCATTGCGGAATGCTTTGCCGCGCTGGCAAAAAAGGGCAGCGCCGCCCAGGTGCGGATCATATGGAATATCCGCATCCCGCGGGTGCTTGCGGCCATTCTGGCCGGAGCCGGGCTTTCGGTTTCGGGTCTCATCATGCAGACCAATCTGAACAACCCCATGGCTTCGCCCTCCACGCTGGGCGTATCCAATGCGGCGGTGTTCGGCGCCAATCTCTCCATCATTGCTTTCGCAGGCGGTTTTCTGGATACGGGGAACCATCTGTCAAGCTACACGGTGGGCGCCAATCCCTATGCCACCTCGCTGATGGCCTTTCTATTCTCCGCTCTCTCGATTTTTTTGATCTTAGGGCTGTGCCGGATTCGGGCTTTTCAGCCCGGTGTTGTGGTGCTCTCCGGCATTGCCATCGGTTCGGTGTGGACAGCGGCTACAACGATTCTGCAGTTTTACGCTACCGATGTCGGCCTCTCCGCCGCCGTAATCTGGACTTTCGGCGATCTGGGCAGAGCGACCTACCGCACGGATTGGATCATGGCTGTGGTCGTGGCGGTCGGGATCGGATATTTCGCGCTCATGAGCTGGCGCTTCAATGCGCTTCTCAGCGGAGACGCGGCGGCCAAAAGCATGGGTGTGGCTGTGGATCGGCTGCGCTTTGTGTCCATGCTGCTGGCCTCTGTCATCACGGCGGTTTGCGTATCGTTCCTTGGCATCATTGGTTTTGTGGGCATTATCTGCCCGCATGTGACCAAAAAGCTGCTGGGCCACGATCACCGGGTCTCGATCCCGGCCTCCGCCCTCAGCGGCAGCATGCTCCTGTTGCTGGCGGACACGCTCTCCCGCAGCATTGGCAACGGCTCGGCTCTGCCGGTAGGCGCGATCACAAGCCTTCTGGGTGCGCCCTTCTTCCTTGCTATCATCTTCACCCGGAAGGGGGAGCATAACTGATGCTTGCAATAAAAGACCTTTCCTTCCGCTATTCCCGGCACTCTCCGATGGTGCTGCAGGGGGTCGATCTGGAACTTGAAGACGGCGAGATCGGCATCCTGCTCGGCAAAAACGGATCGGGTAAGACGACGCTCTTTAAGAACATCCTTGGCATTCAAAAGCCCCAGGGCGGAAGCATCTGCTTCGACGGCGAGGATTTGCTGAAGATGCGCCGGCAGGAACGGGCACGGCGCGTTGCTTATGTACCGCAAAGCATCCACTTCGGGGCGCTGAGTGTCTTTGACACGGTTTTGATGGGCCGTGTGTCCTATTTCGGCTATAAGGCCGGAAAGGAGGACGAAGACGCTGTATGGGCTATTCTCCGGGATATGAAGCTGGAAGACTATGCCGCGCGCAATGTTGAGCAGCTGTCCGGCGGCGAGCGGCAGAAGATTGCCATTGCCCGCGCCCTGGCCCAGGAGCCGCAGCTGCTGGTCTTCGACGAGCCCACCGGCAATCTGGATATCGCCAATGAACAGCTGATCATTCAGGAGGCCCGGCGAGTAGCGAAAGAGAAGAACATCGGCATCTTGACGTCTTTGCACGATTTAAACCAGGCTTTGGATTTGGGAGATCGCTTCTTCTTTATGAAGGATGGACAGATTCGCCATGCCGGTGGCCCGGAGATCGTGACAGAAGCAGTAATCCGGGAGATCTTCGATGCGGAGGTCCGCATCGTGGATATGGAAGGGGAAATAATTATTATAAATGGAGGACAAAAGGCATGAAAAGAAGTATTGCTTTCATTCTGGCTGTGCTGATGCTGCTCTCGCTGTGCGCCTGCGGTCAAGCAGCCGTCCCTGCCGCGACGGAGGCACCCGCTCCGGCCAATGAAGAACCTGCTCCCGGCGAAGAGAGCGCGCCTGCGGAGGAACCTGCCCCGGCAGAACCGGAAGAGATCACCATTACCGATATGATCGGCCGTGAAGTGACCGTCACACCAGGCAGCTACTCCCGTGTCGTTTGCATCGGTGCCGGTGCCCTGCGTATGTACAGCTATATCGGAGAGGTGAATCTTCTCTGCGGCGTTGAGGATATCGACAACACCTCTCTTGCCGAGCGGCCCAAGATGTTTGACGGCGTGGCCCGCCCTTATATGATCGCTTATGGAGATGTGTTCAGCACCCTGCCTTCCTGCGGCGTGGGCGGCCCGCAGGCACAGGCCGCCGAGGCGGAGAAGATTCTCTCCTGCGACCCGGATATTGTCATTTCCGAGTATCAGGACGTGGAAAAAGAGGACGCGCTGCAGGATCAGCTTGGCGTGCCCGTGATTACCCTGAAGTCCGGCTCCGGCGGCGTGTTCGATGACAATTTCTTCAGCACGATGCGCATGCTGGGCGTGATCTTCCAGCGCGAAGAGAAGGCCGAGGCACTCATTGGCTTCATCGAATCCGAGCGTGCCGAAATCAGCCGCCGCACCGCTGATATTCCCGAGGATGCCAAGCCTGCCGTGTACATTTGCGGTCTGGGCAACTGGGGCACCACCAACCATCTGATGACCGCGCAGAACTATATCTCCTTCAGCGTCGCCAATGTGAAGAACGTGGTCACCGGCCTGGAGGCTCCCGGGATCCAGGCTATTGAAGAGGAGAAGTTTGTTGCCCTGGGTGAGGACATGGATATCATCATCATGGACGCCGCTGCCGTGAAGAACATCAAGCCGCTTTATGCGGAGAACCCCGCCATGTTCGACACCTGCAAGGCCTGGCAGAACGGCGAGGTCTATCTGGAGATGGCCTATAACGCCTACTACACGAACTACGAGATCGCGCTGATCAACACCTGGTTTATTGCCAAAACCGTGTATCCCGAACAGTTTGCCGACATTGACATGACCGCAAAGTGTAACGAGGTCACGCAGGCGTTTTACGGGATGGATATGGCCGAGCAAATCAACGCCTATCCCAACAGCTTCGGCGGCTATCAGCAGATTGATACCGCGGCCTTCTTCTCCTGATCCTATGATTGAGACGAAAGAAGTCATCGCGTTTTTTGACCGGCTTGCCCCGGGCTGGGATGCGGAGATGATCCGGAACGATGAGATTATCAACACGATTCTGGATAACGCCGGAGTGGCAGCTGGCAAAGACGTTCTTGATGTGGCCTGCGGAACGGGTGTGCTGATCCCGGATTATCTCAAGCGCGGCGTGGGATCGGTTACCGGCATCGACATATCTCCCAGGATGGCAGAGATCGCAAGGGAGAAGTTCCCGCAGCCTGAGATTACGATCCTCTGCGGCGATGTGGAGACAACGGACTTTCAAAAGCATTTTGACTGCATCGTGCTTTACAACGCCTTCCCGCATTTCCCGGAGCCGGAGCGATTGATTGCGAAGCTCGCCGCCTGGCTCAAGCCTGGCGGGACGCTGACGGTGGCTCACGGCATGAGCCGGGAGAAGATCGACGCCCACCACCATGGCTCCGCCAGTCATGTGTCCAACGGACTGATGAGTGCTGAAGATCTGGCCGAAATCTTCAAAAAGCATCTGTCGGTGAGCGCAGTTGTGTCTGACGAGAGAATGTATCAGGTAGTCGGGAAAAGGAGATAGCTTTGCAAGCAAGAGCCCTGATCTTCTTCTGTCGCCCAACGGCCTTCACGTCTTTCCGTGTAAGGAGCAGGCCTTAACAGGAGCTACCCTATAAGCTGCTCTTTCATGCTCTGTGGAGCGTGTTGCCGGCAAGGCTCTTCAATCTGCAAGAGCTCTATCTTTGATGCTTTGATACTGATTGCTGATACGATGAGCCCCCCTGTTTTCTGTAAAACAGGGGGGCTCTTGGTTTATTGGATTGTTCCGCCGGCGTTGTGTTTATACGCTCTGGGTCTCTTTTGTCTCTTTTTCCGCCTCCAGCTTGTCACGATAGCGCAGCAGGCTGACGTCCAGGATCCAGCAGATTGCCAGCAGCAGGACCATCAGAGGCGTCCATTTGTCGATCAGGACCATCGGCAGACGCATATCTTCGGTCAGCACAAAGGCCACGATCGCCGCGATCACATCAAGGACTTCGAGGCCGAGGCCGAGACGGAAGCGCAGGGCGAATTTCCTCACATGGTAGTAAAGGCGCTCCACCGCAGCGGCGAAGTCTTGCTTTGAGACCGCTTCGGCTTCCGCATACACACCGTTTTTGCGCAGCTCTTCAAGCGCATTGTCCAGGATCCGCTCGCGTTCCCGGCGCTTTTCCTCGTCAAGATCCTCCTCTTCCCGGAGGGCGCACTTGCCGCTGTTGTATTTCTTCATGTTGCGAAGACGGCCGAATTTGTCCTTCAAATGCAGGATCGGGAGCAGCAGATAGATCGTAACCAGCAGGCAGATCAGATTGACCAGCGCCCATGCAGGTGTCCCGCGGCCGGGCTTCGGTGTGAACTGATTGACGAACTGGGCCAGCGGCGGCTCGGGTTCATCGATGGTTTCCGCAGCTGCTGTGATCGTGAAGCTGCCCGGAACAAACACGATGTTGTAGTCTCCCTGATTCGCCTCACCGGTCGGAACGATGGCGCCGTTATAGACGCCTGCAGTTTCATCGGTTCCCGCGCCGGGACGGCTGATCGTATAGGCGGGCCGGAAGCCGTCAACCGCGCCGGTAACGACAGCGGTAAAGACCGGATCGTCTTCCCCTGCCTGTTTGGCGGCGTTTTGCGCCGTCACGGTCATGACAGCGGGCGTGACGCGCAGCGTGACCGCAGCAGTAACAGGCGCATAGCCCGGATTGCTTGCCCGGATCAGGACATTGAGCGTGCCGACATGGAGGATCGTCGGCGCATTCGCGTTCCAGGTCGCGCCGCCGTCCACACTGTACTCAATGGTGGTTCCCGCCGCGATGTTGACCGCAACACGGCCAGGCGCGTGGGGAGTCCCGTCATAGACGCCGTCGTACCCTTCGGCAATCAGTGCCAGAACGTTTGCCGCCGTGATTGTAAAGTCCCCGGGAATATAGGTGATTTCATAGTTTCCCTGCCGTCTCTCACCTGTTGCGATCAGGACGCCGGGATACTGGCCGGCAGCCTCGGTACCGGCATTGGTGCGGGCAATCGTGTATTGCGGCACAAAGCCGTCAAGGATCCCCGTAATGGGATCGGTCTCCCATGCCGGATCCGCCTGGCCGAAAACCTTGAAGCTGTCACGGACACGGATCGTCAGCGGTCTCGGCGTGATCGCCAGGGTGATCCTCCGCGTTGCCGTCCCGTACATGGGGTTTTCCGCACGGATGATCGCGTCCATCCTGCCGACGTCCCGGATCTCGGGCAGGCCGGGCGTCCAGGTCACGCCGTTATCGGTGCTGTAAGAAAAGGCGGTACCGTCCGGATAATTGACCTCGATCCGCGCGGGGCCATGCGCTGTGTTGTCAAATACGCCCTCATATCCCTCGGCGTCCAGCGTCAGCAGGTTGTGGCGCGTCATGGTGGCGAACACCACCAGACGGCCGAAGGTTTCGGCGTCGGCGCAGGTGGAGAGCGCGACGATCCGGTCTGCATCGGTCAGCGCGCTTTCATCGAAATGCCATACGGTGGTTTTCCCGTCGAAGGCGGCGCTGCGCGCACGCAGAAAGCTCACGGTACTGCTCATCGTGTTGCCGGGCGAGTACACCTCGCCGACATAGGCGTCGGTATCGATCACGGCAAAGGTGCGCAGATCGTATACGCCGGATGCGGAGACGAGCGTCCCCTCCCGATGGCTGTTGAAGTAAGCCTCATCCCGGAAGGCATCCAGGCCGCCGAACATGGCCTGGTTATCCATGTGATGACCGTAAATCAGATTATAGCTGTCAGAGCAGTCGCCGCTGTTGGCTGCGGCAAGATAGATCGCGCCGGTCGTGCTAACCTGCCCGTATATGTCACGGGTGGCGTAATATAAGTCATCCGGCCCCTGCATGACGGCGTAGTCGATGTTGGTATCGTACATGGTCAGCCAAGCCCGATAGTCCCGGTTGATCGAGGCGAGCGTGCTGCCGCCGGAGGTCGGGACCAGATTGTCGTCGATCAGTTCGGCCGGCTTATACCGCAGCATCTCATAGGGCGTATTGGCCGCGCTGCTTTCAATATAAAACGTATCATAGAGCACAATGCCGGAATACAGGATCAGCACGGCAGCCAGCAGGCCCGACAGCAGCGATACCAGAGAATTACCCACCGCGCTTACACGTGCAAGCACCGCATTCACGGAAGATTTGGACGAGGCGGCGTGAGCGTGCTGCGCCAGCTCCAGTTCATCTTTCATGTGTGTCAAGCCTCCTTTCGCCTGAAAATTGTTCTTTCCGGCGTCCGCCGGAATGGTTTACAGATTGTTCCGCCGCACGATCGTAATGACCGTGCCGTCGATCTCTTCCCTGCTGACAGGGCCGAAGAAACGGCTGTCGGTGCCGCCGTTGCGGGAATCGGCCAGGACGAAGCACTCGCCCTCCTGCAGCGTCAGCGGGTATTCGGTATAGCCCTCATACCGCGACGTGCTGTAGAAGATATTCGGCTCCACAACGGTATTGCCGTTGATGATCAGGTGGCTGTCCTCTGTGATCTCCACCGTATCCCCCGCCACGGCGACGACGCGGCAGATGAACAGATGCCTGCCCTCCAAGGAAGGCACTTCCTTTTCCAGAACAATGATATCCTGCGCCTTGACGTCCTTGTCAAGCCGATAAAAGAGCACGAAGTCCCCCATGTCGATGCGGGGATACATATCCGCGCTGGGCATGTGGGCGACGCCGACAATGACGAAGAACAGCACCCAAATGACGGCAAGGATCAAAATCAGACGGAGAGCGAAAAACTGATAATTCTTCACAGATTTTTCCTCACGCCGGATCGTTTTTTTCAGTTTGGAAGGCTCATCGCTCTGTTCGTCCGGGGTATCGGACGTTTTTTTCTGATTCTTCACGTCATAATCGCTCATGCACTTCACCCCCAGGATACCCGCCGCGCCAAAAGAAACGGCGGCTTTTATCTCATCTTTTCAGTCGTACGGTCTGCATTCTTCTGCGGTTCATGGATCCCTCTCAAAAGCTGCGGGGGATCCATCGACCGCACAAGGCCGATGTTTTCCTGTCGGGCAGCCCGGGCAGGGGCCGCCCGACAGGGCCGGATCGCCGGAGGGCCGACAATCCTGCATACGCAGGAGGCTCAGTCCTCGCTCTCCGCCTTTGCCTTGCGGCGGCGGGAGAAGAAGACCAGGAGCAGACCCGCGCAGAGCATCAGCGCGTAAGGCGCCACGCGCAGGGACACGCCGGTCGGGGAGATCGTGAGCAGCCTGTTGGTGACGGCGACGGCGTAGGCGTTGTCGTCGTCCACGTCCGGGGTCGTGGTGATCGTCGCCTTGGTGGACTGGAAAGCTTCCTTCTCCGCAGCCTGGGCGACGGCAACCGTCGGAGCATCGTCCCAGCTCACGCTGTTGTCCGTGGTGGGCGCAGTACCAGTCGGTGTCAGCGTCGTGGTGACCTGATAGATCACGCCGGTCATGTCGTTGGTCTCGTAGACCTCCACACTGGTGCCGTTCGGGATGCCGATGTACTTCACGCTCGCGCCGTCCTTGATGGACACGACGCCCTTGGTGTTGCCGGCGGAAAGAGCCGCGGGGGCGGGATCGATAAAGCCGTCGGGAGTTGTGCCGGTGGTCTTGGAGCTGATGTCAACGCTCTGGGTAACGTCCGCATTGGTGAAGATCACCGTGAAGGGGAAGGCATGGGTCGCTTTGGCATAGTTGTCGTTCTGCACGGTCTTGCTGACGGTCACGTTGAAGGTGTAGTAGCTGTCGGCCTTGATCTCGGTGTCGTCGTTCGTGCCGGCGACAAAGCCGTTGGTCTTCATGGCGCCGGTCGTGGTCGTATCGCCGTCAGGGTCGACATCTTCGCTGTCGTACATGCAGACATAGCCGTAGATATCCCAGTCGGAAGCGGCAGAGCCGTTGGTGAAGGTGTTCGACGCTTTGACATAGACGTCCAGGTAGCGGGTATGTGTGCCGGTGGTGGCCGTAACGCCGGAGGCGGCGTAATTAGGAGCCGTCTCGGTGATGATGTAGCGGTAGATGCCGGGGCCGGTGAAGACGACATTCGAGAAATCGATCTTCAGGTCCTTGTAGTTGGCGGTACCGGTAGCGCTGGCAGTCAGGGTATCCGTATTGGTCCATGCAATGGTGTTCACAGCGGTGCCGGTAAGGGTGACGCCCGCCGTGATGCCCGCCTTGGTGGGAACTGTGCGGGCGCCGATGCCCGTAGCGTGGTCAGAAGCTTCGTCGGTGACGTTGAAGCTGGGCTCAACGGGCGCGATCGTGTAGGTATAGCTGATCGTCGGCGCTTGGATCTGCGTCTCGTCCAGGTTGTAGGCGGTGAGCTCCTTTTTCAGGATCAGGGTCTTGTTCTGAACCGTCGGCGAATCGGCCTGGGCATAGCCGCCGACTTCACCGCCGGTAAGCTCCGCTTCGCCTTCCGCAAAAGCGGCAACCGACAGGCTCGCCATCATCAGAACGGCAAGAGCAAGCGCCAGGGCTTTTTTCATCGTGTTTTTCATGGGTTTCTCCTTTCTCGGTCTGAACATGCCAGGATTTCTTTTTGTCATAATCGCAGCCCCTGGGAAGGGCGAGAGCGCGGAAGAATCTGTCATGCGTTTTCTCCGTTTCCCTGCCCGACCGGGCCCTCTCCGTTCTGTTGCGCATTCGCTTGCATTGGTCTGTCTGGGACGATGTCCCGGATCGCTGTCTGTATGATATCATCGTCACAGTCTACAAAGCCGTCAACAGTCGAGACTGAATTGCGTATCATACGATCTTCTTTGGCGGCTGCGGTCCGATCGTTCAGCAATCTCGTCATCAGCAGCAGGCCAAGCATCAGCAGGCCGAAGCACATCAGCATCAGGAAGGCGCTTGTCTCATGCGCCACGCCCGTCGGGGCAGGAAGAAGCGCTTTGTTTTCAACGCTCAGTGTTACGCGAACAGGTCCGTCCTGCGGCTCTGCTTCGGTATAAAGCGCCACGCCCGCGCCATGCGCTCCAAGGGTGATCCGCCCGGTTTCGCTCACCGTGAAATGGATGTAGGCGGGCAGAGTCATGTATCCGTCAGGCGCTGTTTTTTCCCGCAGCTGATAGGTTCCGGGAGCGAGTTTGTTGTCGATTCCCGGCACGATACCGTCGTTTGCCGTCACCAGATCCTCATAGCCCGCCATCGGATTCACGTCAAAGGAGGTAACGCCGTCGACCGTGACCTGCCTGTGCAGGGCGAAGTGGGCGCCGGAGAGCGGCTCGCCCTCCTCGTTGTGTTTGAATACCTGGAAGCTGTAGGGGCGGTTTTTGACTGTCAGCGTCGGCATCGCGCCGGCCGCGTTCTCGACCCTGCAGTATGCTTCGTCCACCCCCTCGGCGTACAGCGTGCTGCCGCTGAAGCGGATGGTGATGGCTCCCTCCGGTCCGAGATAGCCCTGCGGCGCTTTTGTTTCGGTCAGGGTGTAAACCACGTTTTCACGCAGGAACGCCACTGTGATCCGGCCCTGCTCGTCGGAGGTAAAGCTGCCGATGAGGTTTCCGTCGCTGTCCTTCAGCGTAAACTCCGCGCCGGCCAGGGCGCTTCCGTCCCAAGCCTCCTTGCGCAGGACCACGCCGGGGCGCGCATTGATCACCGTATCCGCACGGACATTGGCGCCCGCCGGCACCACGCCCTTCTGATAGCTCACGGTATAGGAGAAGTCGGAGCTTGCGCTCTCTCCCTTCTGTCTGCCGGAGACGATGGCGGTATCGCCGTCTTTAAGGGGTCGGATCTCATTCCACGCCGTCACGATGCCTTCGCTGTCCACCGTCGGATTCACGACGCTGAGCTCGCGGATGAGGTATCGGTCAAAGGGGACATCGACAGGCAGGGGCAGGAAGTACCAGTAAAGGCTGTTCTGCTGCTGGCTCAGGCGGCGGACCGTGCCCGACACCAGCGTCAGGGTACC
>CAMHER010000021.1 GCA_946184215.1 uncultured Clostridia bacterium
TATCTTGTGCCTAAAACGGTAACAAAGCGGTAAAACATTCAACATCTTGTACATCCGGGGTTGACTTAAAGTTCTCTTGTGGTATAATACGCGTGAAAGCGGACAGACGGTTTTTGATACTTGATGTGAGAAAAACGGATTCAACAACATCACATCAACGCTTCAGTCAAACCGGGTCTTCCGTTTGTCATAAAGAAGCGCCTCACCTGGTAGCAACAGGCAAGGCGCACTTGGAAAAGCTGGGGTTGAGACCACCAACTAAACCATGGATAGTTATAGTTTACATGATGGCTCCGACTTTTTCAAGAAAAAAACAGATTTGCCGAAAAAAATTTGCGCCAGTCTCTGTTTTCGAACGTGACAGCGCAGATCATTTGCCCGGTTCATCTGAAATCTGAGAGAAAGGAGGAGCCTCAACTTGAAAAATGAGACAACAGAATACATCCTCATCTTCCGACCGTTCATTACCCTGCGGGATGGCCGTCGTCTTTGGGCGTACGAACGTGGAAAGCGAGCCTTTGCATTCTGGGTTCCCCGGAAACGCTCATAAGATGAGCGTTTGACACAAATAGGGGGGATCGGTGGTCTCACCCCTTTCAATTATCCAAATCTTTAATTGAAAGGAAACTGAAAAATGGCAAGACAGACACACCACATTGTTCCGGCGGCAGACGGCGGTTGGAACGTAAAACGCGGAGGAAGCACGCGTGCAAGTGGCCACTTTGAAACGAAGGACAAGGCCATTCAAGCGGGCAGAATCATCAGCCGAAATCAGGGTACGGAAATGGTGATCCACGGGCAAAACGGCAGGATTCAGTCTTCGGATTCCCACGGGCACGATCCTTGTCCTCCGAAAGACAAAAACTAACTCATTGCAACACTCACGCCATGGATTGTGGCGTGAGTGTTTTCTGCCTAAGAGAGGCGTTGGTTTCTTTGCTGCCTGAAGCAAAGGTCCTCGGTTTTTTATGGATGGGGACAATAGCTTTTTCGTCTTACCGCCCCAAAAACTGCATATATGCATTTCACTTTTTGACGCAATTCCGCAATGGCCGGATTGACCCCAATCTGACCCCAACGCGGTGAAAACTGTAAAAAAACAATGAACTGACCGGTACATGAAAATGCTGATTTTTAAAAATAATGGACGAGAAATGATGCAAAAAAGTTATTGAAATTTGGAAGGGACTCTTCGAAGCCTTCTTCCCCTGCGACCCCGAAGTTGTTGCAGCGCAACGATTTCTGGATTTTTTATTTTTCTCACTGTCCAATAAAACGGGTTAACATAATGGGTGAAGTGCAACATTTATTTGCGCTCAGTTGCACCTATTTTCACCCGGCTGCGATTAAAATGTTGCACCATGTTGCACCTACATCGCAGCTCGTATCTTGCCTGCTGTCTGCTTTCTGCGCTCGTTGCTCATGTAGTGCGTGTAGATTCCCAGCGTAATGTCGACGGTGGCGTGGCCGGCCAGATACTGCACCTCTTTGATGTCCAACCCCAACTCAAACCATCAGGTGATTCGAGTGTGACGAAGAAGGTGAGGATGGCCCCTGAAGTCCAGTGTCCGCGCAACTAATTCGCGCTGGTTATCCTTGCGCTTCCCAATGGTGCGGCGATCGATCAGAGCCCAAAGGTTCCGGTACGAGTCGTAGGAATGGTGGCTGCCGTCCTGCTTTGGGAACACCCAGAGGGACTAACTCTTGCATTCTTCCCTACGTAGTTCTTCCACTACGCTCCACGGAATCGGGATCGTCCGATGCGCATTCTCGGTCTTCATTTCCGTGTTGATCTCACCAAGGCGATTCTCCTCCGGGTAAACGATGCTGCGGTTGACCGTAATCATTCCTTCCTCGAAGTCGATGTCGCTCCACATCAAACCGAGCGCTTCGCCGATACGAATCCCACTGGCGAGGAGAACCGATACAAGAAGATGTGCGCGGGTACCCTCGACCGCTTTGAGAAGTGCTGCTGACTGAGCCTCAGTCAGTGGCACTTTTTCACAGGGTTCAGCCCCACCGGCCTTGATGCTCTTGCTGATCGGCGTTCTGGGGATCATGCCGTTTTCCACGGCTACCTCAAAGATCGCGCGAGTGTACTGAAGGACCTTCTTCTGCGTGGACTTGGAGTAGTCCTTGACCGAAGACATGAGCTGCTGGATGTGGATCGGCTTCACATCGACTACCTGCATGTTTCCCAAAACGGGAATGATGTACCGAGTCAGTGTGTTTCTAATCGTCTCTTCTGATCTCTTGTGCAGTTTCCCCTTTTTGTAGAGGATGAACCAGGCGTCGGATAACTCGGAGAACGTTATCTTGCAGGAGATAGCCACTCCCATTTCAAACACATTTATTGGTGTACGAATGAAATTTGAAATGGGCGATATTGCCGCACGCTCGCTGCAGGATGAAGAATACTTCTACCGCGTTTTCGGCGTTGATGGAGAAATCATGATCGACCATGCCTGGGGCATTGAGCCGGTCACGATGAAACACATCAAGAGCTACAAATATGAGCTCCCGCACATTCACCCTCACGCATTTCGGTATACAGTTGCCTCCACTATGATAGCCGATGGAATTGACCTGGTGACAGCCGCAAGTGAGCTAGGCCATGCGGACGCAACGACAACAGCAAAAATATATGCACATCAGATAGCAGAGGCAAAAGCGAAGGCTGCAGAAGTCCGATCCAACGTTTTTGCAAGAGCAAGATAGCAAGAAGGGCAGATTTTTCTGCCCTTCTACGCTACATAGACAATTATTATTTCTTGGTGATTATCCTTGTTATTTTTTGCCAGAGCAAGATAGCGCGAAGGGCAGGTTTTCCTGCCCTTCGCGCTACATATACAATTTTTTTTCCTGTTGTTTATCCTTGTTTTTCTTTGAATTGCGAGATATATCCGCGTATAAAATCAATTCGGTTCACCCCTAATTCACCCCTCAGCAAAACTCGCTCAAAACTTTTCACCTCGAAAAGTTAAGAAAAAGACCGTTTTCTTATCGAAAACGGTCTTTTTTAGTGGCCCGGGTGTTCATAACGGATTTGATGAACATGTGATCATTCCGGCAGCGTCACATTCGATTTTTCCAAGGACCGGGGTTACAAGAGGAGGGCGGAAATCGCAGGGCTGTGGGCTCAAGATGCCTCAATCAAGCTTCCCGCCGCCAAGATAGACGGCACGCAGCGCCAGCGTCTCGTCGCAAACCAGAAAATCGGCCCGTTTTCCCACGGCGATCGAACCGAAATGGTCGTCACAGCCAAGCTGCTTCGCCGGGTTGATCGTCGCGGCGCGGATCGCGGTATCACGGTCAATGCCGAAGGCGATGGCCTTGTGCAGGCAGTCAAACAGGGTCGCAGCCGAGCCGGCGATCGTGCCGTCGGCGAGACGCGCGACACCGCCGGAGAGAAACACGTCCTGTCCGCCCAGCTCATACTGTCCGTCGGGCATGCCGCAGCAGCGCAGCGCGTCGGAGATCAGACAGATACGCCCGGGGAAAAGCTTGAAGGCCATGCGCACGGCGCTCTCGTGCACGTGCTGGCCGTCGCAGATCAACTCCGCATAGACGTCGTCCCGCTCCGAGGCCGCGCCGATCACACCCGGCTTGCGGTGGTGGATGGACGGCATAGCGTTGTACAGGTGGGTCAGATGCCTCGCTCCTGCCTCGTACATAGCCCGCGCCTCGTCATAGGTCGCATCGGTGTGCGCCGCAGATACGGTGCACAGCTCCGCCGCCTTCGCGGAAAAGTTAGCAGCCCCGGGCAGCTCCGGCGCGAGATCCACAATGCGGATCAGCCCGCCGCAGTCCTCGTACAGCTTCCGGAAAGCGTCAAAGTCCGGGTTCCGCAGATGGGCGGCGTTCTGCGCGCCCTTCTTTTTCTCGGAGAAAAAGGGGCCCTCCATGTTGATCCCGAGCAGTCTGGCACAGCCGGCGGGGGCCTCGTTGTGAAGCCGCCGGGCCGTTGTGTAGGCCTTCTCCAGCACCTCGTAGGGCAGCGTCATCGACGCAGGCGCAAAGCCCGTCACGCCGCAGCGCGCAAGAAAGGCCGCCATTTTCCGCAGCCCCTCGTAATCGCCGTCGGAAAAATCCGCGCCGGAATTGCCATGGGTGTGGATGTCGATCAGCCCGGGGATGACATGAGCCCCGCCGAGATCGATACAGCCCTCCTCGCGCGCATCGGGCGGGAGGATCTCCGTAATGATCCCATCTTCGACGCGCAGCGAACCGGGCGTGAATCCGCGTCCGTCAAGAAAGAGGACGCCGTTAGAAAAAAGCATGCTTCATTCCCCCTGAAAGCGATAATGCGACCGCCCTGCAAAGCAGGGCGGTATGCCGTATTTTATGCGTATTTGGCAATGAGCGCGCGGATATCGGCAGCACATTCCCGTACGACGGGCATGTCCTCCTCCTGCAGCGCATAGAGCGGGGCGCGCACACCGCCGATGTCGATCCCGCCGTTTTCACGTAGGATTCCCTTGATGACGGCGTACATGTTGCCCTTTGTCGAGCACATCTTATAGATCACATGGCAGCAGGCGTCCTGGATCTCGCGTGCCTCGGCGATCTTTCCCTCGCCAAAGAGCTGGTAGATCTTCAGGTAGAGCTCCGGCATCGCGCCGTAGGTGCCGCCGATGCCGCCGCCGGCTCCCGCGGCCAGGCCGGAGAGCAGCTGCTCGTCCGGGCCGTTGAAGACGAAGGCGCCTTCGTCGCGCCACATTTCGATGTCCTGGACCGGCATGGAGGAGTTCTTCACGCCGATGACGCGCGGATTCTTCAGCATCTCGCGCAGAAGCGCCGAGGACAAAGCCACACCCGCCAGCTGCGGGATGTTGTAGATCACGAAATCGGTATTCGGCGCGGCGGCGGAAATATCGTTCCAGTACTGCGCGACCGCATAGGGCGGCAGGTGGAAGTAGATGGGCGGGATGGCGGCGATCGCGTCGACGCCGAGGCTTTCTGCATGGGCGGCGAGCTCACGGCTGTCTGCGGTGTTGTTGCAGGCAACGTGGGCGATGATCACGATGCGACCCTTTGCCACGGCCATAACATTTTCAAGCAGGAGCTTGCGCTCGGCGACCGACTGGTAGATGCACTCGCCGGACGAGCCGCCGACATACAGGCCGGTCACGCCCTTGCCGATCAGATACTCTGTCAGCGCGCGGACGCGTTCTGGGGAAACTTCGCCCTTTTCATCATAGCAGGCGTAAAACGCCGGGAAGATGCCCCGGTACTTGTTTAAATCTTTCATTCAATTCTCCTTGACTCGGATTTTGAAAACGATGCGGGATACGCCCTTGGGAGTGTCGACGGCCATGCCGGGCCGGTGGGCGTCGCCGGGAAAGAGGACCAGAAAGCAGCCCGGCCGGAGAATCACATGCTCCTCCGCCTCGGCGGCGCCGCCCCAGTAGTCGCCGCGATGATCGCTCACGGATACGGCCTCCGACGAGGAAATATCCACACGCTCCTCGCCCCCGGCGAGCGTGAAGATATCCAGATAACGCCGGTGATACTCATAGAGTCTCGTCTCATCGACGGAGCTCTCCACGTCAAAGCGCGTAACGTAAAGATCCTCGCCCTCGAGTTTCTGTGTCTCACTGCCGACTGTAGCGAGGAAGTCCGGTGTCAGCAGAGCAAGCGCCCGGTCAAGCCGGGGGTGGATGCCCCGGTAGAGCGGGGCATCCGACAGTTTGGCATAGATCATCCTTCTTATCCCTTCACAGCGCCCATCGTGATGCCCTTGGTGAAGTACTTCTGGAAGATCAGGAACACGACGATGATCGGGATCGCAGCCAGCGATGCGCCGGCCATAATCAGGCCGTAGTCCGTCGAGTTCTCGGCCTGCATGGTCGCAATACCGAGCGAGATCGTCAGATTGGAGCTCGAGGTGAGCATGATCAACTGCATGAAATAGTCGTTCCAGCTGTTGATGAAGGTGAAGATCGCGAGTGCGCCGACACCGGGCTTGATCATCGGGAACATGACGTCGGTGAAGGTGCGCCATTCGTTGGCGCCGTCGATCCGGCAGGCTTCCACCATTTCGGTGGGAATGCCCTCGGCAAACTGTTTCATCAGGAACACGCCGAAGGGCCAGCCGACCGTCGGCAGGATAACGGCCCAAATGTTGTCATACAGCCCCAGCGAGCTCATCTCGCGGATCAGCGGGATCAGAATGACCTGCTTGGGCAGCGCCATGGCCGCAACGATCAGCGAGAAGAGGATAACGCGGCCGGTGAAACGCTTCTTGGCCAGCGCATAGCCGGCCATCGCCGCGGTCGCGCAGGTCAGCAGCATGGCCATGACGGCCATGAACACCGTGTTGATCAGCCAGCGGATCGCGCCGGGGATTGTCGGCCCGGTCAGAGAGCCGATCTGGAACAAGGGGGCGCTGCGCTTGGAGAAGAGGACCTGGAAATTGCGCAGCGTAAACTCCTCCGGCCACCACTGCGGCGTGGGAGAGTTGATCGCGGCGGGCGTCTTCAGCGCGCCGGTGACGATCCAGTACAGCGGGAAGAGGAACAGCAGCGCGAGGACGATGAGGACGACCAGACTGAAGATCTGGTATCCGCGGGAGCTTCCGTTACGTTTACTCATTTCGTCCGCCTCCTTAATCCTCTTTGGCCAAGCGGAACTGGACCGCCGAGAGCGCCGCGATGAAGATGGCGAGGATGACGCCCATCGCGTTGCCGTAGCCGAAGCGGTACAGCTTGAAGGCCGTGTAATAGATATAATACATGACGGTTTCCGTCGCATAGTTCGGACCGCCGGAGGTCAGCAGCTGGATCAGCGCGAAGCACTGGAAGGAGTTGATCGTCGTGATGATCAGGATGTAGAGCGTCGTGGGCATGATCTGCGGCCACTTGATACGCCAGAAGGCCTGCGTGTTGTTCGCGCCGTCAACCTCGGCAGCCTCCACGAGGGAGGAATCCACATTGCTCAGAGCCGAGACGTACAGAACGATCGGCTGGCCGACAGAGGTGGTCAGCAGGATCAGGATGATGCAGCCCAGCGCATATTTCGGATCGCCGAGCCAGTTGATGTTCTTGTCGATCACGCCGGCACCCTTGAGCAAATAGTTGAAGATGCCGTAGTAGTTGTTGTACATCCATTTCCAAACGACCGTGACGGCCACGGAGCCCGTAACCACCGGCAGATAGAAGACTACGCGGAAGAAGCTCAGCGTGCCCTCCTTCATCCGGTAGATAGCCGAGGCGACCCACAGGGAAAAGATGCAGACGACAGGTACACTGACGACGACGATAATGATCGTATTCCAGAGCGCCTTGAGAAAGACGGGATCGTGCCACAGCTCCACATAGTTGGCAAGGCCGATAAAGGTGTCCTTCGTGTTGCTGTTCATGTTGGCATCCGTAAAGCTGGTCCAGATGCACATGGCCATGGGGTAGACGACAAAGCCGAGGAAGAAGACCAGGCTCGGCAGCAGAAACAGGTAACCGCTGATGTTCTCATGCCGACGCAGCCGCGGACTCATGGTTTTGGTCAAGGTGCAGCACCTCTCTTCATGATAGGATAGAAACGAAAAGCGCACCCCATACCGCGCATGCGGCATGGGGTGCGCGACCCGAGAATAAGCTCAGATATCAGTTCTTGCGGTTATCAGCCGTTGTTGGCCTGGCCGCAGAAATCGGCAACAGCCGCGCTGATCGCAGCCTCGCTGCCATCGCTGCCGCCGACCTGCTGGAGCATATTCCACCAGGCCGCACGGGCGCCAGCCCAGTTGGTGGTGACCTGGTAGTAGTCGCCCAGCATGGGCATGAGCTTGGTGTACTCGTTCATGATCTCGTTGTCAGCCCAGACGCCGGAGAGATCGGTGCCCTCGGCGGCGGAGCGGGCGGCGAAGAAGTTGGAGGCGCGAACGGCGTCAACCGTGTGCTCGCTGTCGCACATGTACTTGATGAACTGCTTGGCAGCGTCGATCCTGGCGGGGTCGCCGTTGTCGAAGATGCCGAAGCCCCAGATGCCGCCCTGCAGCTTGGCGGTGCCGTCCTCGGACGGGAAGGCCATGAAGACGATCTCGTCGCCGTTGAGGGTCAGGCCAGCGCCGGTGTCAGCGGAGTTGGGGTTGAGCTGCTGTGCGATGTTCCAGCAGAAGGCCATCTTGAAGATGCCGTTGTAGAAGTTGGCGATCTCATCGCCGCCGACGATGGAGGCGTCAAAGTCGATGCCATCCTGATCGTACAGGGCCTTGAGAGCCTTGATGTTCAGCGGATCGTCCCAGGTGTAGGCGGTGTGCTCATCGTTGGTGAAGGTGCCGCCGTAGAGGTTGTTGACAAGGGCGCGGGTGCCCTGGTCGCCGCCCTGGCCGGTGCAGTATACGGCGCCAACAGTGCCGCCGAAGTGGTCATACAGGGCCTGAACGGCCTGGAAGAACTGCTCGGTGGTCCAGGTGTGGGTGTCCTTGTTGATGTACTGGTCGGCGCCGGCTTCCACGAAGGCGTTGTAGTTGATGCCCATGCAGTGAGCGGTCATAACCAGCGGGTACTCATAGGCGGCGCCGTTGGGAGCAAAGCAGGCGGCGAGAGCCGCGGCATTGATCTCACTCTTGTCGGTGTCGTCAAACAGATCGCTGATGTCGACCATGTAGCCGTTGGCGCCCCAGTTGGAGACGAGACGCTCGGGGCCTTCCATGACCAGGTCGGGAGCCTGCTTGGCGGTGATTGCGGTGTTGACCTTGTCGTCGCCGTCGGCGTAGGTCAGGTACTCGACCTTGACGGCGATGCCGGTCTCGGCGGTGAAGGCGTCGGTCAGGGCCTTGACGGTGGCCTCATCGCCCCATTTGCCGATGGGGTAGGTCCACAGAGAGATCTCCGTGGCGCCGGCGGGAGCTTCGGCAGCGGGAGCCTCGGCAGCGGGGGCATCGTTCGCGGCGGGAGCCGGAGCGGCCTGCTGTCCGCAGGCGGCCAGAGCGAAGATCATGCACAGAGCCATAACGAGTGCGAGAATCTTTTTCATGTTTTTCCTCCTGAAAAGTATTTTTTCAACGTTACTGCGTTTCGACCGCAGTTTGGATAATCTGATTTTACTGAAGAACCGGTATAAAGTCAATAAAATATTGAAAGAATTTTTCAAGTTAGCCGATGCATGAAAATAATTTTTATGTATTGCCTAAATTTGCTCTCTTCTTTTTGGTCATTATGCCATAAGGTCTTCCAGAAAAAAGAAAGCCATCCGTTCGGATGGCTTTTGAGGGGTGTCTTTTGCGGTTTATTCTTCGGTGGAGGACTCATACTGCCGGAAGACCGGCTCGAGGAACACGGAGGCATACAGCGCCAGCAGCGCGGGGAAGAAGAACAGCGGCAGCAGCGCCAGACGCAGCGTGAGCCAGACGGCGGCGGCGCAGCCCAGCGCGACAGCATAGGTCGACGGGGCGTGGCCGAGCGCGAGACGCACGGCGTTTCCGTTGAGCGTTTTGAAATTCAGCGTAAAGCGTGAGAGCAGCGGGAAGACCCAGCAGGCGATCCCCAGCGGAAACAGATAAACGCCGAGTCCGACCGCGGTGATCCAGAGACTGCCCCCCGCCGCGGCGCGCAGCGCCCACCAGAGGGCGGCAAGTATGGCCGCCCAAAGCAGCGTGGGCAGAAGGGAGGAAAACAATTCCCGCTTCAGCGTGCGGAAGAAGCGGCGCAGATAGTCCTGCTCGCGGCGACGGAAATCGGCAACGACGGCGTCGTAAAGCGCGGCGGAGGCGGCGCCGACGGTGATGAGCGGCGCGGAGCAAACCGTCCACAGCATGCTCAGAATCACGACGTCCCCGATAAAGCCGAAGATCTGCCACAGACCGCTTTCGGGATTGAAGAAGCGTCTCATATCACAGCAGCGCCGGCACGAGCGCGGCGAGCTTTTCGGCCAGCTGGGCATGTCCCTTGCGGGAGAGATGCATACAGTCGATCTTATTGAACTCCGCCAGGCCCTCCGCGTCCAGGAAGGCGCAGCCCTGCCGCTCGGCCACAGGCGCAAGATACGCGGCCAGCTCCCGGGATTTCTCCGGGCAGCCCTTTCCCATGGGCACACCCTCCGGGCGGAGGTAAAGCCCCTCGCCGATGTGAGGCGGGCAGACGATGAGGATCCTGGGCGTTCCGTTTCGCCAGGCGGGGACGGACTTGGCCTTCATCACCAGGCGCTCCATGCCGATGGCGATGCAGGCGGCGTTGGCGCCGAGACGTTCCTTCGTATCGTTGGTGCCCAGCATGATGATCAGCAGGTCCACGGGTTCATGGCTCATCAGGGTGGAGTAGATCACGTCCAGCCCCGCCATGCTCTCATGCAGCGGGTCGGGGAAGACGGTCGTCCGGCCGGACAGGCCCTCTTCCAAGACGAGGAATTCCTCCCCCAGTTTTTTCTGGAGCAGGCAGGTCCAGCGCTCATCCTCGTTAAAGCGGTCACCTCCGTCGGCGCAGTCGGCGGGGTCGGCGCAGTAGCCGTGGGTGTTGGAATCTCCGAAGCAGACAATGTGTTTTCTCATATTCCTTTACTCCTTGATTTCCGGCAGCGAGGCCGCCACGGCGGACTGGCCTACGCGGCGGAATTTCTCATCCGGCAGGTTGAGCGAAAGCTTTGCGGAAAGGGCGGGATACTCGTCGGCCAGGACACGGCGGCACTCGGAGAGCAGGATATCGCCGCCGCGGCCGGACATCACGCGGCCGAGCAGCAGCAGATTTTCACAGCCGTACAGCGCGTGGTAGTAAGAGAGCGTGTGGGCCAGGTAGCAGCCGATGCTGCCGAACACGGCCTCGGCGCGTGCATCGCCCGCCTCAACCAGCTTCTGCACGACCTTCAGCTTTTCGGCAGGAGAAAGGCTCTCGTCCAGCTCGATCCCGGCGCGGGGGGCAAGCTTGATCACGCCGTCCTGCGAAAAGTATTTCACGCCGCAGCCGATATCGCCGCTCCATTCGTCGCGCATGGCCTCGGGATTCGCGTCCACGGGGACGAAGGCCAGCTCATTGAGCCAGCCGGTGATCCTCCCCAGCTCGTCCACATAGCCGACCGCCTCGCTGGTGCCCATGGCGATGCCCAGCATATTGTTCTTCCCCAGGCTCAGCGCGCCGGCCAAGGCAGTCACGTCGCCGTCGTTGACCACGGCATACGGCACATTGCCGAAGGTGTCGTGGACAGCGCGGATATAGATGTCCTTGACCTTGGCCTCGAACAGATCAGCCGGGACCTTGAGGAAAAGGGAGGCGTTCATCGTCCGGTTGTTGATGTACACGCCGGCCGACGAGATGCCCACCGCATCGACGCGCGGCATATGGGCGGCGGCGGAGCGGAAGGCGGCGGTGATGCCGTCATAGTGGTAATCAGGATCGCTGTTCGTTTTCGGGAACCAGACGACCTCCTCGGAATACACGGCTTCGCCGTTGACAACGGCGGAGACCTTGCGGTCGCTGCCGCCCGCGTCAAAGCCGATGCGGCAGCCGTCCGTGTGGCCGCCGATCGCCTTCGGCGCGTCCTTCGGCGCGGGGAGCGTGTCGGTCATTACGATCTCAAAGGGGTGCTCGAAGACATGGGCCATATAGTCCCAGTCGAATTCCTGCTTGCCGCCGGCGCAGTAAATGCTTTTGAGGAAGGCGAAGGTGTCCTCGTCGCCGCGGACATAGATCTTATAGCCGCCCTTCATCCACAGCATGGTCTTGACCAGCCGGTCGATATAGTAATGGTCGGCCTCGCGCAGCGCCTCCGTGCCGTGGATGAACGTCTCGACAGACGCCATCTCGCCGTTTGCACGCTCTACGGCGATGCCGACAGGTTTGTCCGCGCCGGACAGGAACGCCTCGTTGAAGCGCTGAAGCGGCAGAAAGCCCGGATCGAGCGCGGGGATGTTTTTGACGGGAAACGAGATGCCAAGATGCTCCATGTCGGAATCCTCCTTTGTTGATCGTAAATGTGCCCGCTCGGGCGATTATGATCCTGTTTTGAATTATAGCATATGCGCTTCCCGCTGTCATCGGTTTTTTGAATTTTATTTTTTCAGGAAGAATCGGTTGAAAATTTCTTTCAGTGATGATACTATGATATATATAAGAAACCCCCTTTCAATCTGTTCCGACAAGGAGATTTTTCAATGGATAAGACGAAACTGAACGAGGCACGGCAATGGATCCGCGAGGAGCTGGATCGCTGCCAGCGTTTCTGGCTGGACAACGGCATGGACGAGGTCAACGGCGGCGTCTACACCTGTCTTGACCGCGAGGGCAAACTCTATTCCACTGACAAGAGCGTGTGGATGCAGGGGCGCTGCGGCTGGATCTTCGCATGGCTGTGCCATCTGTACGGCGTGCGGGAGGAGTGGCTCGCCGCCTCGAAAAGCTGCCTTGACTTTATGGAAAAGTGCTGCCTCAACCGCGAAGCCGGCGACAGGATGTACTTCACCGTGACGGCCGACGGCAAGCCGCTGCGCCAGCGCCGCTACTATTTCTCCGAGGCGTTCTACGCTATGGCCAACGCGGAGTATTACGGCGTGACCGGCGATGAGGAGTGCCTGAAGCGCGCCCGTCGGGCCTACGATCTCTACTGGGATCTGTGGCACGGCATGCCCGACCCCACTGGGCTCGGCCCGAAGACGATCCCGGAGACACGCAGCGGCCGCGCCTTCGGCATCCCGATGATCTATCTCAACGTCACGAGCGTACTCCGCCGTGTCGACCCCGACCAGCAGGCGCTTTATGACGAGCGCGCGCAGTCCTGCGTGGACGATATCTTCCGCTATCACGTCAAGGACGAGCTCGGCTGTGTTCTTGAAAACGTCGGTCCGGACGGCGAGGCCCGTCTCGACTTTACCGAGGGGCGCATTGTCAACCCCGGCCACGACATCGAGGGCGTCTGGTTCCTCCTCGAGCACGCCAGGCGCACCGGGGACGCCTCTCTCGTCGAGAAGGCCGCGACGATCTTTGACCGCGCCATCAACGCCGGCTGGGACAAGGAGTACGGCGGACTGTTGTATTTCATCGACTGTCTCGGCCGTCCGCCCGAGTCGTATGAGCACGACATGAAGCTTTGGTGGCCGCACGACGAGATCCTGATCTCCTCGCTGATGCTCTACCGCGACACGCGGCGCGAAGAATATCTCGACTGGTTCTTCAAGACGCTGGAGTACAGCAAGACATATTTCTCCGACCCGGCCTACGGCGAATGGTACGGCTATCTCCGCCGCGACGGCAAGCCGACGCAGCCGGCCTGCAAGGGCTCGACCTTTAAGGGGCCATTCCATCTGCCCCGCATGCTCTCGATGGTCGACGTGATGCTCGGCGAGCTTCTGGAGGACGCCGCCGTCTGACCGCCCCTCTCCCGCCCGACACGGAATCTCATTTCCATGAAGAAAGGATCGATCCCGATGCCAAAGCCCTCTCCCGATGTTTTCGAAACCATCAGCCAGTCCTATTATGAGCTGACGAACGCCGAAAAGAAGACCGCGGACTATGTGATGAAAAACCGCGACCGGACCCAGTACCTGTCGATCGGTGAACTTGCCGAGGAAAGCGGCGTGGCCGAGGCCACGGTCTCCCGCTTCTGCCGCAGGCTCGGCTATAAGGGCTACAATGCCTTCAAGCTGGCTATCGCCAACGCCGGCGCACCGACGCATGCGCCCTTGTCGTCAGGACAGCCCATCGGGGAGAACGACAGCACGCCCACTCTCGCCCAGAAGCTTTACGCGGCAGAGAACGAGGCGCTTTTGCAGACGCTCTCGCTGATCAGGCCCGAAGCGATCGAGCAGGCAGTGGAGATCCTGCGCGGTGCACGTCGCGTGCTCTGCATGGGGCAGGGCGCGTCGATGATTCTGGCAGAGGAGGCGGCGCATCTGTTCTCGATCTGCGACGGAAAATATGTTCCCGTCTCGGATTCACATATGCAGATTATTGCCTCAGCTACGCTGGCGCAGGAGGACGCGGTACTGTTTTTCTCTTACTCCGGCGCCACACGGGACATGATGGAGACTCTCGCCGTCGTCCGTTCCCGTGGCGCGAAGATCATTTTGATCACGCGCTTTCTCCGTTCACCCGGTGCCGCCCTGGCTGACGTTGTGCTCCAGTGCGGCTCGACGGAAAGCCCGCTGCAGCACGGCTCGGTTCCGGCCAGAATTGCTCAGCTCTTTTTGCTGGACGTTCTCTGTACGCGCCTTCGCCTGCAGGATGCGGAGCGCTGCCAGACCAACAGGCAGGCGATCGCCGCCGCCCTGGCCGACAAGCATCTGTGAGCGGCGAGCAAATCCCAATATCTGAAATGCCTCGATTTCCAATGAAATCGAGGCATTTTCGCGCGTTGATAACGGACTTGATCGTCCATCTTACACCTCCGACATTACGTTTCATATTCGATCCCAAAATAGTCCAGGACCGCTTTGAAGTCATCCTGCATCAGTAGACAGGTGTCGCGGAGATAGCCGGGCATTTTGTCCCACTCTTTCAGACCGCGGTAGTAGAACATTTTATGCCGGTCATCGATGATGAAGGGGACGATCCCGAAGCGGAGACACTCCTTGAACAAGATCAGCCGCCCGACACGTCCGTTGCCGTCCTGAAAGGGATGGATACGCTCAAAACAAACATGAAAGTCAAGCAGATCCTCAAGATCCGGCTCAGGGCTGCTGTTATACCCTTTTAACAGCTTCGCCATGGCCGCAGGAACCTGGGAGGGGAGAGTCGTAGTCTGCCCGCCTACTTCATTTGGTACCTTTTTATATCCGCCTACGACAAACCAGGGTTGGCGGCTGTCGCTGGTACCGCTTTTGAGTGTGCGGTGCAGTTCTTTGATAAACGTCTCAGTAAGCGGTTTCGCGGCATTCTCAATGACAAGATCAATGCAACGGAAATGGTTGGCGGTCTCAACCACATCGTCAACATTGACGCTCTCTCCCTCAAGGCCGATCGTGTTCGTCTCAAAGATATAGCGAGTCTGATCGTGCGTGAGCCGGCTGCCCTCGATGTGATTGGAGTTGTAGGTCATGTCGACCTGTAGCTTGTGATAGATTCCACCGCGCAGCTGCATTTTCTTTTCCGCCCGCAGCCGCTCCAGCAGCGTCTTCGGCAAGGTCTGCCGCTTGTTGATCCGCTCCGGCCGATCGGCGTCCTCGGGGATCCACCAGGTTTTCCCCTTGAGGACCGCGCCTGGAATACGGTCGTGGGCGCAGTAGTTCCGCACCGTGCGCTCTGCCACGCCCCACTTTGCCGCACATTCGGCAACAGTGATCAAATTCATACAAACCACCTCGAATAGAGTATATACCATTACCGGCAAGAAGTAAACACGATTTTACTAATAAAGAAAAATTCTTGCCGATAAAATGTGTTTCCCATAAGAATCCCCAGGTATTCCGTAGCGGAGCGGGATACCTGGGGATCTGTTCTTCTTGAGCGGATAATGTTTATTATTACTGACAAATATGCAGATTTTTTTAGAGTAATAAACATTACGCCAGATGGCAGTTAGCGTCAGCAGACTTCATTTAGTTGCTGACAAATTGTCAGCAACTAAATAAGCAAAGAGATACAGATAGAAGAACCCGTTACAAGCCATAACGGGTTTGAAGCATTTCCAATTACCTGTAAACCAATTCGCTCAATACAACTTCCTCTGCCCTTGCCTGGATGCTGTTCATGCCTTTGATCCACTCCATCTGATCGGAGGCTTTGAGCACTTCGGTCACGCCTTCGCGCTGAGCCAGCTGATTCATAATCAGTTCTACACGTTCCGTGCAGCACAAGGTCGATCTCGATCTCGTTATGCCAATGCGGAGGCAGCTTGCCCTTTCATATGGATATCTCGTCATCCAAAATGATGCGAATAGGAGTATCCTCGATATATTTAACCTCTTCCTTCCAGATCTGTACGGCCATCCCTCTTTTCTGATTTTTTACTTTTTCAGTATAAGTGCACAATACATTTTGTCACGGTTTTTTCGGAGAACAATCAGGATCCTCAAATTAAAGCCAAAATACAAGCAGATGGCTAAAAGCATCATGAGAGCGATGCTTTTAGCCACCAAGACCAGAACAAAGCGGAAAACAGGCGTGACCGCAAAAGCAAA
>CAMHER010000022.1 GCA_946184215.1 uncultured Clostridia bacterium
CCAAAGGCTTCCCCTTGAGGGGAAGCTGTCAGCCGCAAGGCTGACTGATGAGGTGTCTTTTCATGCTTCCTTGATTCCCGGCAATTCAAGTCGTCTCAAAAGGTCGGCACACACCCCGTCAAAATTCCGATTGATATCGTCATTGGAATATCGCACAACCGAGATTCCGAGCTGGTTCAGCACACGATCTCTCTCCCGGTCGGAGGCAGCACCCTCATCCTCATAGTGTTGTGAGCCGTCCAGCTCGATCACAAGTTTAGCCGAGGCGCAGTAAAAGTCAACAATGTAATGGGCGATGACCTTTTGCCTGTTGATCGTCACGGGAAGCTGTTTGAGAAAGTCATACCAGAGTCGGCGTTCCTCTTTCGTCATCTCGCGGCGCAGCTTCTGCGCGTTTTTTCTTAATTTGGGGTTGTTCGTTTGATTCAAAGCTTCCACCTCATCCGACCTCGCTTCGCTCGGCCACCTTCCCCTCAAGGGGAAGGCTTTTCTTTTATCGGATCTTTTTACCGCAGCGGATGCAGACGTATGTGCTGAACAGCCGTCCGCCGCACTGCGGGCAGAAGCTCCAGTCCTCCGGCAGCGGGATGCGGCCTTCCCGCTCGTGCTTTTGCCGCTGCAGCGCGCGGCACAGGCCGATCAGCATCACCACGAAAACGATCAGCGCGGAAAGCGTAACCAGGATCGGCACGAACAGGGAGAAGATCGGCACCGGATGTCCGACCGGGTGCGGGCGATCATAGAAGCCGCGGAACAACAGTGAGTCCAGCCAGACGCCGAGCACGACCGACAGCACGACCGCCACCGGCTGCAGCACCATGATAACCACATAGAAGAACGGAGATCTTTTCTTTTTCATATTCTCTCTCCTCTCATGCCCGTCCGCAGCCAGCGGCCGGAGAGATAATAGCCGAGAAACAGCGCGAAGAGCAGCATGTTGTGCCCGATCATGCAGCCCCAGGCCGAGACGAGGCCCATCCCGAGCAGCTTTGTGCAGATAAAGGTGCCGACGATGCGCACGCCCCACATGCCGAGGATGTTGAAAACAAAGGGCGCCTTTGTCCTGCCCGCGCCCTGGAGCATGCCCTCGACGACGATGCACACGCCGTAAAACGGCTCGGAGAGCGCGACCATGCGCAGCACGCGGCTGCCCAGCGCGACGACGGTTTTGTCGCGGCTGAACAGGCCTACCATCTCCGGGGCAAAGGCGAAGAGCAGCGCGCCGGAGAGCAGCATCATACCGATCTCAAGCAGGAAAATCAGGGCGGCAGTGTCCTTCCTCCGCTGCTCGTCTCCCGCGCCGATGGCGTTGCCGGTCAGCGTGGCGGCGGCGGACATCATGCCGTAGCCGGGGATGTAAAAGGCGGACTCGACCGTGTTGGCAATGGTGTGGGCGGCGGTGGCCGTTCCGCCGAGGGCGTTGATCATCGCCGCAAAAGCCACATAGCCCAGCGAGGTGCCGAAGCGCTGGAGCATGTTCGGAAAAGCCACGCGCAAACAGGGCCGCAGCAGCTTTCCGTCCGGCCGCAGCGAAAGGCCGCGCGGCGAGACGCGTCCATGGCGGAAGAGCGCCAGGCTGATGGCCGCCCCGCCGTAGAGGAAGGACAGCGCGCTGGCCGCCGCGGCGCCCGCAACGCCCCAGTCCGCGCCCCAGAGCGTTACGGCATGCCCGAAGAGAAGCGCCGTGCGCCTGGGATAGATCAAAAGAAAATTCAGCACGACATTGACCAGGTTGACGCCGATGCCGACGCGCATGGGCGTTTTGGTATCCCCGGCGGCGCGCAGCACCGTGCCGAAGAGGATCATGGCCGTGCGCGGCAGCATCGGCAGATACAGCACGAAGAAATAGCGCGCAGCCGTCTGGCGCAGCGCCGGCTCCACCTGCATCCAAACCGGGACAAAGCCGCTCAGCGAGAGGGTCAGCGCCGTGAAAAGCGCGCCCAGCACCAGCACCGCCAGCACGCTCTGGGCCGCGGCGCGGCGGGCCAGCCCTTCGTCTCCCGCGCCGAAGGCCTGGGCGATCTGCGCAAGAAACCCCACGCCGAAGGCCGAGACCGTGCTGCCGATCAGCCAGTTGACCGTCAGCGTGCTGCCCACCGCCGCCGTCGCCGCCGTGCCGAGCGAGCCGACCATCGCCGTGTCGATATACTGCACGGCCGTCTGCATCAGCTGCTCGAGCATCGTCGGCCAGGCGAGTGAGAGCACCGCCGGCAGCAGTGCCCAGGCGAATATGGACTTTTTCTTCTTTTCTTCCCTCATGCCGCCTATCTTAACACAAAGCCTCCGGCAAGCGCAAGCTTGCCGGAGGCCTGTTTTATCCGTTTTCCTTTCCCGTTACCTCGTCAGATACGCCAGCAGCAGCGCGTAGGTATTGCGCAGGCCGTCGAGATGCGTGCGCTCATAGCCGTGGCTGTTGGCGGTGCCGGGACCGATGGCCGCGTGGCGCACGTCATGGCCGGCCAGGATGCTGCCGTCACAGTCGGTGCCGTAGTGGGGCGTGAAGATGTCCATAACATACCCGACGCCCGCCGCGATCGCCGCCTCGCGCAGCTCGTTGGTCATGCCCCAGTGATAGGGGAAGCGCGAATCCTTGGCGAAGATCGAGACCTTGTGCTCATCGCTGTTCTGCTCCGGCCCGGTGGGGGCGATGTCCACAGCGAGGATGTCCTTTACATCTTCGGGCAGCCAGGTCGTGCCGTGGCCGATCTCCTCATAGACCGCGAAATAGGCGTAGACCTTGCGCTTCAGGGCCTTCCCGCTCTCCCGGAGCGCCCGGATCACGGCAAGCAGCACAGCGGCGCAGGCCTTGTCGTCGACAAAGCGGGACTTGATATAGCCGTTTGACACCGTGCATCTCGGCTCCAGCGCGATCATGTCGCCGGTCTCGACGCCGAGAGCGCGCACGTCCGCGGCGCTCTTCACATCCTCGTCGAGCACGACACAGACGTTGCTGCGAAAATCGGGCGCCGTGGCGCGCAGCTCCTCCTCCGTCACGTGGATGGAATTGGGCGTGCGGCAGACCGTGCCGGTGTAGACCTTTCCCTCCCGCGTGTGGACGCGGACGTTCTCGGCCATGCAGTAGAAGGGATACAGCCCGCCCACGGGGCAGACGTTGAGCGTGCCGTCGGCATTGAGATGCCGCACCATCAGTCCGATGTCGTCCAGGTGCGCCGTGACGGCCAGCGCCTCGCCCTCGCCGCCGAGAGAGGCGATCACGCCGCCCTTTCGCAGCGTCGTATAGCTCACGCCCAGCTCGTCGAGCATCTCGCAGACGACGGCCTGCACCTCCTCATACTGGCCCGTCGTGCTGTCGGCCGCGAGCAGACGGCGAAAGCTCTCCAGGCAATAGGCCTCATCAAAAGGGATCATACGCTTGCTTCCTCTTTTCTTTGTTTGTCGGATGCCTCTATTGTAGTGTCCGCGTGCGCGGATTGCAAGCCTCAGCCGCCGCTCGCCGCGGCCTTCTGCGCGTCTTCGGGCAGCTCCAGCTCCAGATAGCTCTCCACGATGTCCATGATCGTGTCGTCCCGCAGCGTGATGGAGATCTCGATGCGGCGGTTCTGGGTACGGCCCTCCTCGGTGGCATTCGTCGCCACGGGGCGCGTTTTGCCATAGCCCGCGGCGCAGAAATAGCGCGCGTAAGCGTTCAGGCCGCCCCCGCCGCTCTTGAGCAGGTAATCCAGCACGGCGTTGGCCCGGTCGGTGGAGAGCACACGGTTCTCCTCGTCGCTGCCGGTGGAATCGGTGTGGCCGGAGATGATAATGCTGTCGACATATTTGGCGTTCTCCTCATCGGCGAGAAAAGCCGTGAAGACCTCGGCGAGCTTGTCAAGCGTGGGCCGTGCCGCCGGCTTGACCGCGGAGGAGCCGAAGTCGAACAGCACGCTTTCGCTCAGCACGATCGCGCCGTTGTCGCCGATGGAGACCTTGCTCGCGTCGCCCATGACCGCCACCATGCTGTCGCGCATCTGCTCCAGGATCGACAGGCGCAGCACGGCGATCGTCTGCATGCGGCTGCGCATCTCCAGCAGCTCGCGGTTGGCGGCCTTGAGGTATTTCTCCTGCTCGCCGATCAGCGCCTTCTGATCCGCCAGCAGCTTGTCCTGCGCGGCCAGCTCATTCTTCCGCTCGGCCAGCTCGCTGCGCTGCTCGGCCAGCTGGGCGTTCTGTTCGTCCAGCGTGCCCTTGAGCTCGTCGAGCGTCAATCGCGCCTCGTCGAGGTCGATGGTGACCTTTTCCAGGTCGCTTTTCGCCTCGTCCACCTGGGCGAGCGTCAGTTCCAGGGTGCTTCGCGTCTCAGCCAGGACCTCCTGCGTGCTGCGCAGATCGTTGCCGGTGATGAGGTTTTGGATATAGCTCAAAAGCATCAGGAAAAACAGGATCAGCGCGACGGCCGACATCATGTCGGCGTAGGACGGCCAAAAGCCCTGCTCGCCGGATTCAGAGCGCACAAGGGCGTCGCCGCGTGCCTTGTAGCTCCTTTTCATTTGCTCTCTCCTCCCATGCGGCGGTTGATCTCCCGCATGGCGGCGGACAGATCGCGCACGCACAGATCCATGCGCTCCACACTGCCGCGCAGATTATAGTCCACCTCGGAGAAGTCGTGGATGCCGTCCTTAAAGGCAGCAACGGCTGCGTTGAATTTTTCGATCTCTCCGTCGCAGACGGCAAGGCTCTCCCGGAAGGAATCCGCCGCAGCTTTGGTCGTGGCGCTGTAACTGGCCGCGGCCTCCCGCAGCGATTTGCGGATCTCGCCCCCGGTGATGCGCATCGACTCGATCAGATCGCGCACCAGGCTCGCGTCGTCCTTGCGCAGCGCCTGGCCCAGCGAGGGCGCCACCTCGTTGTCCAGCCACAGCTCCAGCCGGGTCTCCAGCTTCTCTCGCGCGCCCTGGGGAGAGAGGATCGTGCGCAGGATCGTCAGCAGGATCGAGCAGCCGGCGCCGACAAGCGAGGTGTAGAACGCCACGCCCATGCCGGACAGGGCCGAGAGCAGCCCGCCGCCCACGCTGTCGAGCACGCTGAGCCATTCGGAGGTGTTGGAATAGCCGATCAGCTCGGTCAGCGAGACCACCGCAAGGCTCAGCCCCAAAAAGGTGCCGAAGAGCCCCAGCGTGACGAACAGCGACACGGCATTGTTCAGATACCGCTCGCACAGCAGCAGACCCGAGAGCTTGCGGCCCATGACGTCGGAGATAATGGCGGGCGTGTTCACGTCCGCGCCGTATTTCCGAAAGGCGGCCGTATATTCCTCCAGCAGCGCGGCACGAAAGCCGCGGCCGTCCTCGTCCCCGCCGTCGCCCTTCGCCCCGGCGGCAAGCAGGCGGTAGCGCGCCGCAAGATAGAAAAGCAGGATGACCGCCAGCGCAAAGAGCGCCAGGATCACCAGGATCACCACCAGGCCGGCGGCAGGCATGTTCTGTAGGCTTTTCACTTCACGTTTCCTCCGTTATGCTTCTCTGTATTCCAAAGACTTCCTTTCTTCGACAATATAATAAACTTTCTACCGGAAAGTGTTAACAAAGCGCAAATTTCCCCTTCCAGCAGAAAAAGACAGCCGTCGGGACATCCTCCGTAAGGAAGGCGCCCCGAGGTTTTTCTTGTCCTCGTCTACACCTCAACCGACCTCGCTTCGCTCGGCCACCTTCCCCTCAAGGGGAAGGCTTGAGGAGCGCGCCAGCCAAGGGCTTCCCCTTGAGGGGAAGCTGTCAGCCGCAAGGCTGACTGATGAGGTGGCGGGCAAAAGGCTGCGCTGCAAGGTTCTTGGGATGAGGAAAAGTAATCGTGCAGAAACGCTGAACAACAACTGTCTAAAAAGCATGTAAACAGGCGTGACCGCTAAACGGTCACGCCTGTTTTGTCTCTTGGATTTTATGGGGCAGGATCCAATGCTCGTTATACCTGCGGACATCAAATGACCTGCCCGACAGATCGGAATTTAGAGATCAAAGGTATCTTTAATCAATCTTGCAACTTCGTCAGGCTCTATATTTGAATTATCAATCCTGAGGTAGTTATCAAAAGAGATCTCACCTTCATGACTGACGCATCTGTGATTCTCGTCATCGTTGATCAAGCGCTGGTTTGAAGTCTCTATATCTCTTTTGGATGCTTTGTGTTTCAATCTGTTTTCGGAGACGTTTCGCTTCAGTCTGATTTCCTGTGGGGCAATCAATTCAACATAGTAGAATTCTGTTCCATAAGGTTCAAAAATCCCCTTAATATGCTCAAGATACTCCCATTCTGATGGCATATCAAAATCCATCATCAAGGTAAAAATCATCCCATAGTTTTCAGATGCGGCGAAATTATTGAAAATCAAATCGCGCATTTCAGCAATCGTCTTCCCGTCATATCTGCCGAAGATCTCGATCACTGGTTCGATAGTCATGTGGTTATGAAAGAGCCTCAGGCCTGTGATTTTCATCAATTCCTGACCAACTGTCATTTTCCCAACGGCGGCATCGCCAATGATAAAAACCAGCTTCATAAAGCGCCTCCACAAACTTCGATTTGTTTTAGTCATTACAGTATTGCTGACCGGTGCAGTCAATTATCTTGCTTTTGAAGGAAAAGGAGACGCTTCCTTACGAAGTGCCTCCTTCGGCTGTCTTTTTGTCGGATAGCTGCTTATTCCCCGCTTTCCCACACGGGGCGGTACACGGCCAGCGTCGAGACGATCAGGATCAGCGCGCCGATGCTCATCAGCGTATAGCAGCCCAGCTGCCAGTTGCCGTGACGCTGGACCAGATACTCGCTGAACCCGGCGAAGCACAGCCCCAGGAACCAGGCGGCGCAGCAGAGCACGCGGCGGCGTTTCCCTCCCCCCGCCCGGGCGGAGCGGCGCGCAAACACGATGAGCACGCCCAGCATCGTCACCCCGCTCAGGATCTGGGCAACACTGACGAAGGCGTTGAGGTGGAAATAGGTGGCGTCGTTGCGCGAGCTGTCGATCAGCAGCTCCACAGCGCTGTACAGCAGCAGGAAGATCAGGAACACGTCGCCCCGCCGCCCCCGGCGGCGCGTCAGCAGCGCGCAGAGGATGCCGAAGACGATCAGAAACAGCAGCGCTCCTATGAAGAACGAGGCAAAGCGGAACTCCGTCCCGCCCGGCACGGCTGCGGCAAAGGGCAGCTTTTGGAAGCGCTCATCGGTGATGACCGCCTTGCCGCGGCAGCTGCCGTTGAACAGCGCGCTGAGGCGAAGCAGCGAAAGGCCCAGCGCCAGTCCCGGTGCGGCGCAGTCCAGCAGCAGCGGCCCGTCCGGTACGAGCCGGGCAAGCCGCAGCAGCGCCACGGCCAGCACGAAGCCCATCACGACGCCGGACAGGCAGAATCCGCCGGCCGACCCGGGGGCAAAGGCCGCGGCCAGGGAAGAGAACTGCTCCTGATGGCAGTACCAGAACATCAGCCGCGAAACGCCCGGCGACAGCAGGCAGCTCAGGGGCAGCAGCGCCCATACCGCCGCCGCCCGGCCGCCCCAGGCGCCGTAAGCGGACCAGAGTGCCAGGAAGCAGGCCGGGACGGCCAGCGCGATCAGGATCGTGTCCCAGGTCAGGACCGTGCCGGAAATGCAAAGTGCCACCGCGCTCATGCTCCCGCCCCCTTTCCCTCGGGCAGCGCCGAGGCAAAATAGAAGATATCGCTGACCTGCCGCTCGGCGTTCCAGTCCACGTTGTTGAGAACCTTGCCGTTCATCCACAGCTCCGCCGTCTGTCCGCCGTCGAGGGCGTAAGCGTCCGTGCAGCCTTTGTCATACATAATCTGCGCCGCCTCCGGGATCGTGGCGACCCCGACGCGGGAGCCGAAATTGATGGTCATCAGCAGATAGTGCAGCTCGTCCGTCATGCCGATGGCCGAGCGGGAATAGGGCTCGTCACCCTGTCCGATCTTATACTTGCCGGTGCCCAGATCCTGCAGCTCGCCGTCCTTCACCAGGATCGGGCCGAAGGCCGCGGAGAAGAGCACGTCCTTGTCGCGGATGAAGGTCTCGGCCTCGGCGCGGGAGGAAAAGCTGCCCATCGGCATGAGCAGCATCTCGCCCGAGGCGGTGAAGAAGCAGGTGTCCAGCCCCTCCGGTTCAAAGCGGTACAGCTGGCGCTGATAGACGGTGATGCCGATCTGCCGGTAGGCGTAAAAATCCCCGTTGGTGGCCAGAACGGCGTTTGCCTCCTCCGCCAGATGCGAGCAGTAATCGCGTTTATGCGCGTCATAGCTGTCGCCGGACAGGCGGCGGCGAAGCTGGGAGGGGTCGGCAATGCGCACCTCGGCAAAGGTGCAGCCCTTTGCGCCGATGTTCTCCTTCCACACGATCACCAGGATCGTCTCGTCGCAGTAATAGCTGATCTCGGAGCCTTCCAGCAGCTCGATATCCTCCGACCAGACGGTGTCCTGCCCCTCCAGCAGCGCAGCGGAGTCCTCGATCAGCGCGCGGATGACGGCGACGTCGTTCGTGGTGCCGAAGCGCGCCGGGTCCGGCGCGGGGGCGACAAGGTCGTTTTCCCCGATGCGGTAGATCTTGCGGATATAGGTCAGCCCGTCCAGCACCGCGCTCTTGGCGTTGTTGGCCTCGCTGTCAAAATCCGCGCCCAGCGCGGCAGAGAGCGCGGCGTCCGGCAGGATGTGCCAGTCCGGCGCTTCATAGCGCAGGCGCAGCGTCAGCGTCTCCTCTTTCTCAAAGCGTTCGCGCTCTTCCAGCAGCGTGTGCACCGCCTCGCGGTAGACCGTGTCCGTCACCGCCGGGCGGTACATGCCGTTTTCATCATAGATCTCGTCATAATCCCGCGCGTCCACCAGCGTCTCCAGCCGCGCCATCACCAGCTCCCGCAGCTCGGCGCGCATCGCCCCGAGATCCAGCGTCGTCAGGCACACCGGCACGCGCGCCTCCAGACCCTCGATTGAGGCCTCGCCCGCCAAAGCCCAGGAAAAGCTCTCCTGCCGCGCGGCAAACAGCTCCGCCGCCGCATCGTCCTCCGGCGCGCTCTGCCCCAGAGGCAGCGTCCCGTCGGCCAGATACGCGCGGACGTTTTCTTCTTCCCCGCTCTCCCATGCGTCAAAAAAGCCCTCCACAGCCTCCTCAGGGGCGCAGGCCGGGCGGAAGAAAAGCAGTCCGCGGCTCAGCCCCGTCTGCGCCAGCAGGAAGGCCGCCGCGGCCACAAGGAGTGCCGCGGCCATGCCGGCGGCGCGCAGCGGGATCTTTTTTCTCACAAGCAGCAGCGCCGCGGCCGAAACGCCGCACACTGCCGCCAGAACATACAGCATAACGCTATCCTCTTTCCTGGTCTTTCCTCTCTCCGCGCCCAAAACGCAAAGGGGGAGCGGAATAGTACCATGTTATCATATTTTCGCCGAATTGCAACGAAAAAGCGCCCCGGGAAACTCCTTTTGTTTCCCGGGGCGCCTGGTGTATTCACTTTTCAATACCCCGTTCCCTGCTTCTGACGGAGGGAGAGGTGGTCGGCGATCATGGCGATAAATTCCGAATTGGTGGGTTTTCCCTTGATATTGCTCACCGTATAGCCGAAGAACTTCTGCAGCGTTTCCAGATCCCCGCGGTCCCAGGCCACCTCGATGGCGTGGCGGATGGCGCGTTCGACGCGGGAGGGCGTGGTGGCGAACTTGTGCGCCACCTCCGGATACAGCACCTTGGTGACGGCGTTGATGCGGTCCATGTCCTTTATGGTCAGGATGATCGCCTCCCGCAGATACTGATAACCCTTGATGTGGGCGGGCACGCCGATCTCATGGATGATGTCGGTGACGACGCTCTCCAGCGCGGCGTCGCCGCGGTTCTGCCGGGAGGCTGCCAGCTCATAGCCCGGGGCGGAGGCGTCCGCCTTCTCCTCGCCGCAGAGCTGGCGGATGCGCCCCAGCAGCGCCGCGGGGTCGCAGGGCTTGGAGATGAAATAATCCGCGCCAAGGGCCGAGCATTCGCCCACCACCTTGTTGTTCACAAAGCCCGAGAGCACGATGATATGCGTCTTCACGCCCGTCTCGGCAAGGCGGCGCAGCAGCTCCAGCCCGTCGAGCTTGCTCAGCACCAAATCCAGCAGCAGCACGTCCGGCTTCAGCTCGGTGATCAGAGCCAGAGCATCGACGCCGTTGTCAGCCACGCCTACGACTTCCATATCCTTTTCCCCTGCGACCAAATCACCCAGAAGCGACGAAAAGTCCGCGCTGGCGTCGGCGATGAGAATGCGGGTTTTGGTTTCCATAACTGTTATCCTCCCAAAAAACGATGTGTGGGGCAATCCTGACTTTTCGCAGGCAATTTACCGATCTCTCGAAGGTAATTTACCATAACTGACACTCTCAAACAACAGAACACTGTCGAATCCGGCGGATAACTTGTTGACATAATATTACAAATCAGCTGTTCTTTCAAGCCGGTTCGACAATTTCTTCCGTTTTTTTCCTGTCCGGGATGTCGAAATCTGTCGAATGCCGCACGCCTGCCGCTGCGGGAGGGTCAGGGCTCGCCGTAGAGCAGCTCGAAGCTGTCGTAATGGTTGGCCGTGTAGTAGATCAGCCCGTCGTTGGAGAACACGATCCGTTCGCTGCCGCGCGCTTTTTTGCCCCGGGTGTTTACGTCGCACTCGGTCCAGACGCGGCCTTCGGCCTTTGGCAGCAGGCCCTCGCGGTTGCCGAAGCGGTCGCCGCCGATGGACACGCCGGGCAGGACTTTCTCCACGCTGCCGCCCGACCAGCCCGCCGCTTCGGCCTCGGCCTTTGTGACAAAGTTTTTCGGCAGATGGCCGTAGGTATGGATATACAGGGCAAGCTCGTCCCTGCTGTCGTACTCCCCGTCCTCGTCGACGGCCGGCGTCTGCTCCGGCGCCGTTTCCGGCGTCTGGGCCGCCGGTTCGCTTTGGGGCGGGTCGGTGAGCGGCGTCAGCTCTCCGCTCTCCTCCGCGGTCTGCAGCGCTGCGGCCGGGGGCGCGGAGGCGTCGCCGAGCCACGACGGAAGCGCCTCGCTCACCACCATGACGAGAGCGAAGATCAGGATAAAGGTCAGTATGAAGCGCAGCTTGCTTTTCATGGATACGCCGTCCTTTTCAGCTATTTCCTTTGTTTCCATTATCTTATCACAGCGCGGCGGGACGTGCAATGTTTACGTAGGGCGCGCATTGTGATAGAATGGGGCGAAAACAGCATTCCAAACGCGAAAGGTGGACATGCCATGAAAAAGAAGGTTTTATGCGCGCTGCTCGCCATGCTGCTTGTGCCGCTCTCTGCCTGCGGCAAGCGCGCCGAGACTCCCGCCGCGGCGCAGGCCCCTGCCGCCGCGCAAAGCGCGCCCGCCATCCCCGCTCTTCCGGAGAGCGTGACTGCCGGCAGCGCCGAATCCGCTTTCCCGCTGCTCGACGCCCCTTTTTCCGACGCCGAGACCGAGGAGATGGTCAACCACAACTGTGCGCGCTTTTCTCTGGTGGATGTGGACCGGTATTACACCCGCAGTTATTATGAAGACGGCAGCTGCTGCCTGGCGCGCTATACGGTGGTGGACGCCGTGCTGCGGGACCGCGCGGAGCTGCTGCGCGACTGTCCGGCGGATTATCTCACGCAATCGGACGGGCGATTGGTTTTCCTCGGCGAGACGCGCCGCGTCGAGAGTATCCTGCCCGACGGCACGGATCGGCGCACCGAGCTGGACCTGCCCTGCCGGAGCCTGCAGCTCTGCGAAGGAACGTTCTACTGTCTGACGGAGGAGGGCACGCTGCTGGCCCTGCGGGGCGGTGAGCCGGAGCCGCTGCTCTCCGGCTGCGGCTGGGCCTTTGTGTCGACGCAGGGGATCTTCTATACCGCTCTTGCCGACGGCCGGGTGCATCTCTACCGCAGCGGGACGCGCACGGATCTTGTGCTGACGGCCGAGGCGGCGCAGACGCCCACGGTGATCGCCCGGCGGCTGTACTATCTCACGCAGGAGAACGACGGACTGCATCTTCTCGCGCTGGATCTTGTCAGCGGCGAGCGTTTTCGCCTTGCCGACCCGCTCTCGCAGCCGGCGGACTTTATCCGTCTCGTCGGCGGCTGGGGGCTGCGTTTTTCGGCGGCAGACGCCCCGACGCGGCAGCTGAGCGTGCCGTGCGACACGGTCTTTGACGCCCGGGCCGCCTTCACCGACGCCTCCGCGTCCGAGCTGATGCGCTGCCGCGGCCTGGACGGCGACCTGCGGACGGAGGAGCTCCTGGACGCAAACGGTTCGCCCGTCGGCACCGCCCTTGTCCTGCCGGACGGACGGCTTTATGCGTCGTACGCGGCGGAAAACCCGCGAAAGTAAGCTGCCGCAACAGATTTTTGTTGACAAACCCCGCGCCCGTGCTATAATATCCGCGTAACAACTGAACACCTTATCAAGAGCGGTGGAGGGAACGGCCCTGTGAAACCCGGCAACCTGTGCTTCAGGCAAAAGGTGCCAAATCCGGCGGTGAAACGAAAGATGAGGCTTTGCGTAAGCAATTCTTGGCGCCCCGCCGAAAGCGGGGCGCTTTTGTCGTCCCCACACGGTTCACGAACAAGGTCGTTCCATAAAAAAGAGAAAAGGAGTACCTGATCATGAAAAAATCTCCCATCGTGACGGTCGTCGCCATCGGTATCGGCGCGGCGCTGTTCTTTGTGCTGGGCCGCTTTGTGGCCATTCCCAGCCCCGTCCCCAACACCAACGTCGCCCTGCAGTACGGCCTGCTGGCGTTCATGACGGCGCTGTTCGGCCCCCTCGCCGGTGCGCTGATCGGCCTGATCGGCCACGCGCTGATCGACTTCAGCTACGGCTGGGGCATCTGGTGGAGCTGGGTCATCGCCTCCGGCGTGTTCGGCATCATCTTCGGCCTGCTCGCCAAGGGCTTCGGCGTGTCCGCGGCTCTCGCCGAGGGGCAGTTCGGCGGCAGGGAGATCGCCCGCTTCAACCTCGCCCAGCTGCTCTCCCACCTTGTTGCCTGGGGCGTCGTCGCCCCGGGGCTTGACGTTTTGATTTACGCCGAGCCGGCCAACAAGGTCTTTCTCCAGTGCCTCGTCGGCGGCCTGGGCAACATTGTGACCACCGCGATCGTCGGCACGCTGCTCTGCGTAGCCTACGCGGCGGCCAAGCCCAAGAAGGGCAGCCTCAAGGAAGAGAAGTAAACATCACCGGCGGGCAGGCGCGAAGGAGCGTCTGCCCGCTTTGAAAACGAAGGGATAAGCCCCATGAGCGATCCGATCATACAATTTGATCATTTCTCCTTCCAGTATCACGCCCAGGCCGAGCCGACGCTGCACGACATCACGCTCTCGATCCGCAAAGGGGAAAAGGTGCTGATCTGCGGCCCCTCCGGCTGCGGCAAGTCCACGCTGGCCCACTGCATCAACGGCCTGATCCCCCACTCCTACCGGGGCGAGAGCACGGGCCGCGTGAGCGTGGGCGGGCGGGAGACGAAGGACACAAGCCTCTTCGAGATCTCCCGCACGGTGGGCACCGTACTGCAGGACACGGACGGGCAGTTTGTCGGCATGACGGTTGCCGAGGATATCGCCTTTGCGCTGGAAAACGACTGTGTCGTCGATCCGGCGCTGCACGAGCGGGTGGAAAAGGCCGCGCGGGCAGTCGGCGTGGAGACCCATCTGTCCCACGCGCCGGGCGATCTGTCCGGCGGACAGAAGCAGCGCGTCTCCCTGGCGGGCATCCTGGTGGACGACGTGGAGGTGCTGCTCTTTGACGAGCCGCTGGCGAACCTCGACCCCGCCACGGGCAAAGCCGCCATCGAGCTGATCGACGAGATCGGACAGCAGACCGGCGCAGCCGTGGTCATCATCGAGCACCGCCTGGAGGACGTGCTGCACCGGCATATGGACCGCGTGATCCTGATGGGAGGAGGGCGCATCCTCGCCGACGTGACGCCGGACGAGCTGCTCGCCGGCAGTTTGCTGAAGGAAAACGGCATCCGCGAGCCGCTGTACGTCACGGCGCTGAAATACGCCGGCGTTCCCATTACGGCGCAGGCCCACCCCGACAGCATCGAACACATGCTCCTCAGCGAGAGCGACAAGGCCGCCGTGCGCGACTGGTTTTGCCGCACGCCTCCCGCGCCGCAGTCGCCGGAGCGGGAGACGCAGCTTGCCGTGAAGGATCTCCGCTTTGCCTATGACAACGGCCGCGAAGCGCTCCACGGGATCTCGCTCAGCGTCCGGAAGGGGGAGCTGGGCGCCATCGTGGGCACCAACGGCGCGGGCAAGTCCACCTTCTGCAAGCTCATCTGCGGCTTTGAGAAGCAGCAGTCCGGCACCATTGCCCTCTCCGGCTGCGACTGGGCCTCGCTCTCGATCAAGGAGCGGGCCGACCATGTGGGCTACGTGATGCAGAACCCCAACCAGATGATCTCCCAGACCCTGATCTTCGACGAGGTGGCCCTTGGCCTGCGCACACGCGGGGCGGCGGAGGACGAGGTGAAGGCGCGCGTGGAGAAAACGCTGAAGATCTGCGGACTGTGGCCCTTCCGCAGCTGGCCGGTCTCGGCCCTGAGCTTCGGGCAGAAAAAGCGCGTGACCATTGCCGCGATCCTGGTGCTGGAGCCGGAGATCATCCTTCTCGACGAGCCGACGGCCGGGCAGGACTACCGCCACTATACCGAGATCATGGAATTTCTCCTGGATCTAAACCGCCGCGGCGTCACCGTGCTGATGGTCACGCACGATATGCACCTGATGCTGGAATATGCCCGCCGGGCCTTTGTTTTCTCCGACGGACGGCTGATCGCCGACGCGCCGTGCGCCGAGATCCTGACCGACGATGAGATCATCCGCCGCGCCAGCCTGAAGGAGACGAGCCTCTATACGCTGGCCAAGCGCTGCGGCATCGAAGACGCCAGGGCCTTTGTGGCACGCTTCATCGACTATGAGCGGGAGGCGGCACACCGATGAGACCGATCTTCAATTATATCGACCGTCCCTCCCCCATCCACCGGCTGACAGGTGCGACCAAGCTCTGCTGCCTGCTGCTGTGGAGCTTTGCCGCCATGACGAGCTATGACACGCGGCTGCTGGCCTTTCTCGCTGCCGCGGGGGTCGCGGTGTTCGTCCTCTCCCGGCTGCGCATCTCGGATATCCGTTTTCTTCTCGGCTTTGTGACCGTTTTTATGGTCCTCAACAACGTCCTTGTTTTTGCTTTTTCCCCCGAGCACGGCGTGGGGCTTTACGGCACACGCCATGTGCTTTTCTCCCTCGGCGGCCGCTGGGTCGTGACGAAGGAGCAGCTTTTCTACCATCTCAATCTGGTCTTGAAGTATCTCGCCATGCTGCCCGTTGTGATGATCTTCATCTGCACGACGCAGCCCAGCGAATTTGCCGCCTCGCTCAACCGCATCGGCGTGAAGTACACCGTGGCCTATTCCGTGGCGCTGGCGCTGCGCTATATCCCCGACATCCAGCAGGAATATCACGAGATCTCCCAGGCGCAGCAGGCGAGGGGCATCGAAATGAGCAAGAAGGAGAGCCTGCTTCGCCGTCTCAAGGCGGCCTCGGCGATCCTGATCCCGCTGATCCTCTCCAGCATGGACCGCATCGATGTCATCTCCAACGCCATGGAGCTGCGCGGCTTCGGCAAGAACAAGCGCCGCAGCTGGTATATGGCCCGGCCCTTCCGCCCGGCCGACTTTGCCGCGATGGGGCTGTGCGCGCTGCTGCTCGCCGCGGCGATTTTCCTGAATATCCATAACGGGACCCGTTTCTGGAATCCCTTTATCTGAGGGAGCCGGCGGCCCCGTCCCCGTCTCCCTGCTTTTTTGAAACACCATTTCACGTTAAAGGAGAAATCAACCTTGAGCCACTATCTTTTCACCTCCGAATCCGTCACCGAAGGGCATCCCGACAAGATCTGCGACCAGATCTCCGACGC